>NZ_JBPJSP010000059.1:0-13185 GCF_051225715.1 Azospirillum sp. ST 5-10 | reverse complement strand
GAATGGAGAGCCGTATGCACTGAAAGGTGCACGTACGGTTCGGGGAGGGGAAGCGCTTCAGCGCTTCCTACTCCACTGCCGACCGACGAGGGCTGGCTGTACCTGGCGGTCGTCCTGGACCTGTTCAGCCGCAAGGCGGTCGGCTGGGCGATGCGTGATCACCTGCGCACCGAGTTGCCGCTGGCGGCGCTGACCATGGCGATCCAGCGCCAGCGCCCCGCCCCCGGTCTGCTGCAGCACTCCGACCGCGGCTGCCAATACGCCTCGGCGGAGTACCGCAAGGCCCTGAAGGATCACGGCATCGTTCAGTCCATGAGCCGCAAGGGGAACTGCTGGGACAACGCCCCCATGGAGAGCTTCTTCGGAACGGCGAAGTCCGAACTCGTCCATCACCAACGGTATCCGACGCGCGACGCCGCCAAGCGGGACCTGTTCGCCTACATTGAAGGCTACTACAATCGCCAACGGCTGCACTCAGCCCTCGGCTACATCACCCCAGAGCAGGCCGAGCTTCGGGCTGCATAATCCGGTGTCCACTCTCGCGGGGGAAGCTCATGGCCGAAGGTCACACCGTCGGCGGACATGGCCGGTTCATCGCTTCATCTCCTTGTCAATCCGCTTGTTCGCGGATTTGCGAGTTGTTACTCCTTATCCACAAGGGGATCAACCGTGAAGCGGGCTCGCGGCCGGCGGGCAGGGAAGAGGGAAAGGTGTGCTGTGGGCTGCAGGACCGCGGACTTCTTGATCAGCAGACGTCGCCAAGAAGCTGGGGCTCCGCCCTTCATTGGGCTCCTTCCGCTAGATGAGAAAGCTCGAGAGCGAGCCGTTGAGCGCACGCGACAGTTCTTGGGCGGTCGGCCCGACAGGCTGAAAGCGTTGTTCCGCGATTTTCCAAGCCTCGCGGCATGGCTTGTCACCCATTCTCTAAGCGAAGGATATGGAGACGCCGGTCATGCGGTATACCCACACATCGCCGACATTCTCCAAGTTCCGCTAGATTACCAGCCGCATCGCAAGGTGCTGTTCCGCTCATTCTGTGCGGTTTGCGACCGGTTCGGGTTGCCTACCCGAGGCTTTGATCGCGATGTCGATGTCTACCTTCTTCATGCCGGCGTAAGCCAAGCGCAACTTCCACATCTGATCGACGCATTTCTGAGACAGGAAGCAGCCTTTGGCCCGCCCCCTGTCGAAACGACAGTGCTGCTCAACCGCTGGGAAGACGATGCACTGTATTTTCTCCCTCCTGCGGTCAACGTGCTTCGCCGTGCGATCCTTTGGGACGAGACTGCCTGGCATGCAGCCCTGTTTGCACGGATACGCCAAGACCCAGAGGCCTTCGTCCCTGCAATCGAGTTCGAGAGGTCTTTCAAGGAAGCCTTTGACCAGAGACTGAAAGAAACGCGGCCAACATCGAGCCGAGGAGGAAGCGAGGCGCTGGCACCGCGGCCGCGGCTCCATTGGCAATCTGGTGGGCTTGTGTTGAGACTGCCTCGAAGCGAGGGGCGAATTCGCCTCTGGCTCGATGGCGCGCAACGACCGCTCCGTTTGCGCGGTGGCGAGGACTGGACACTACCTCAGCCCTGGCCCCACGAGCTCCGTTGGGAAATCTCTGGCCAGACCGGGCAACTAGAGTTCCTCACTCAAGGGGGATGTGCCGCGTTTGACAGGATCACCGGTCACTATCTGCGCGAGATCCCACGAGGCTCGGTCGATATCGAACTGGACTCAACGGACATCGTTATCCTGGCACGGGCGCCATTCTCGATAGCAGGGGAACCCGCTCTTGAATCGGAAGCCGATAGTTTTGTCGGTTTCGCAGTACTTGGGCCGCGCCCTGTAGTGCTCAACCTTGACGGCTTGCAAACGGGTCTCAAGGCCCGTCCGAGAAGACGCCTTTCCTTGGCAGGAGACGAAATCGCAAGTGGTCCACGGGGCGCACTTCATGGGCGTTCTGCACGCCTTCGGATCGAAACTGGCTTGGGACGCTCCGAGACACGCGCGGTACGGGTCACACTCGGCGTGCAGTCGCGCCTCATTGAGGTGCCGATTTCAGATGACGGTTTTGGTGATGTCGGGATGGAAGAGGTGCTCGCCGGCTTTGCAGAGGCTGAGGCAGCAGACCCGGTGCGCCTCCGCATGGAACTGATGGCGCCAAGCGCCGATGGTGCCGCCTCTCATGGGTCTGGGATCGCGCTTGCCGCATGGGTGTGGCCTGGCTTCAGCGGCTCAGACGGCATCGTGTTCCACAGCGAACGCCAAGTCCGCAACCTTGTACAGGATGAATGCCTACACGTCGGTCGTGACGACCAAGGGCGTCTATGCCTTGAGCCCGGCGGCGGATACAGCGTTGCACGGGTCGTATTCGAGATCGAAGGCGTACATGTTCCTTTTGATCTGCCTTGGCCCGATGTCACCGTATCAAGGCGCCGTGCTGAGGGAAGTGTCGCCCCGCTCCCGCTTGGCACGCGGCTCTCGGTTGGTGAAGACGACCGCTTCGATACGATCAGCATCCGATGCCCTGACCAGAAGGCACAGCTGATCATTCGTGGAAGACGCGAAGAGCGGCCATTCTATGGGGGGCTGACCCGCAGTCTTGCTGTTCGCGACCTTCTGGCTCCCGCCTCCGATGAACGGGTGTTTCTTCAGCGCGGAAACGGCTCGGAAGCCCTGCTATTCGAACTGGTCGCGGCACTGGCGCCGCAGGCAATCGACCTCCTTCCCGCTCGCAGCGCGATCCGACTGCAGCTGAAATTCGGAGAGCCGGTCGATGCAGTGGCTGTCGAGGTCGAGGACGAAACGGGCGCTGTCGTTTTCGCCGAAGCCGCCCTTCGACATAGGCCGGTGGCGACACGGCGGCCGGAATGGTTCCATGCCGAAGTGAGCGAAAGCGACGCGCAGGGGCTCGAACTGACCGTCGATACCGATTGGCTTGATGACGGTCCCTGTCTGGCCCGGCTCTTGATCCGACCCGAAGGACGCGATGGTTGGCGACCGCTGCGCAACTCGCGTGGCGACAGTTTCGCCGTCGCCCTTGCCAACTCGGCGGCAGACGGATTCGTGCAGGACGCAGAGCTTCAGCGTCGGTTCGAGGCTCTCAGCCGCTGGCTGTCGGATTGCTACGCAGCAGAGTGCTGGCCGACGCTGGAGCGCACACTGGTGCCACGCTGGCAGGAACTCGGCTGTCGGCTACGAGAACTTCGTGGTGGCGATGGAGCCGTTATGCGAGCGGCCTTCTTGCCGCCTCCCGACCATGCGGCACCCGGCTGGGTGCCGATCCTCCACCCTCTGCAATTCGCTCCGGATCTATACGCTGCAGCGCCGCAGGCATTCGCCGCTCTGGCGGCGTCCGGTGATCCTGGTGTCGCCGAGATGGCCGCGCTCGCCACACTCAATACAGCGCGCCTACGCGAGCTGTCTCATCTCCATCCCACAGTCTACCTGGCCTTCCGAAACCTGCAGGCGGCGCGCGACAAGGGCTCGAGACTGGAGGGATTCGATCCAGCACGCTTCTTCAGAAATCTGCCATTGGTCGATGGTGACCCATCGGCAGGATGGTTCTGGCGTGGTACGCCTTTGCTCGGGCCCGACCATTGGCGCGCTGCACATCTCCGGCTGGTCGAGCGGCTCGACGCAGCCGGCCTCTTCCTCGATGACACCGCCGAAGAGGGGCCGAACAGCCGCCGCCAAGGATCCCTGCAACGGTTGATGCATGCAGCCTGGACCTTGGCACCCGAAAAGCTTCGTCCACCCGCGCCGTGCCGCAGTCAGGAGTCTGAGGAACCGGCTCAGGTCGATCTATGGGGCTCGGCGCTGCTTTCTGGCTTTGCGCGGGCAAGCCGCCTCAATGAGGTGGCAGAGTATGTTGACACCGTCTCCACTCGGGCAGGCATGCCGCCAGCACAAGCTCTCACCAGCATTGCGTTTATGTTGCGCCTCGCCCCCGAGCTTTTCGCCTTCCACCTATTGCTCTGGCAAATCGCCAAGGAACGTCCATGACCGAACTCGACCCAATCCGTTTCAAGGACAACCTCGGTGCGACGCTGGCGCGGTACATCACAACTGCCGCTGCAGTGTCGTCAGCGAGGGCACCCCGTCTGTCACGAGCCGTGGCCGACGCATGCGCACGCGCGGCATTGGTGCGCGGCCCATTCGTCGAGAGCCTGCCAGACTTCGAGAAGGGCGGCAGTATTGAAGAACTGGTGGGCAATGGGGCACTGCACGGTGCTTGGTCGGCACTCTCCGAAAGCGAAGAGGGGCAATCCCTCTGGCGTAGGCGGCTTCACCTACACCAGTCCGCAGCAATAGGTCGCGACGAAAATTACCTGGTCGCAACGGGCACTGGCTCGGGCAAGACAGAGTCTTTTCTCTTCCCATTGATCGACGATCTCCTGCGTCAGGGAGAACTGGAGCGGCCCGGTGTCCGCGCAATTCTGGTCTATCCTCTCAACGCCCTCGCAAACGACCAGATGCATCGCATCGCCCGACTGTTGTTTCGGGATCTTGGCGACCCCGGCATCACGCTCGGGCGCTTCACCGGGCAGGTGCGCTCTGATGCTACGAGATCGGACGAAGAAGGACGGCTGATCGCCACGCCCACCTTTCAGGTTGATTTCCCCGACGCTCGACATGCTCCGCGAAACTGGCTTCTTGCCAGGGGCGAGATGCTTCAGACCCCGCCGCACATCCTCGTCACCAACTACGCCATGCTCGAGCACATCCTGCTCTTGCCGCGAAACCGAGATTTGCTTGCCGGGGCGGATGTCCGTTGGCTCGTCCTCGACGAGGTCCATACCTATACGGGGGCCCAGGCGATCGAAGTCGCTTTCCTCTTGCGAAAGCTGAAGGCGCGGCTCGGCATACCCCAAGGGCAGATTCGTTGTGTCGGGACGTCCGCAAGCCTCGATCCAGCGAGGCGGGAAGAACTCGCACGCTTCGCAGAAGACCTGTTCGGGGAGCCGTTCCCCAGCGGAGACGGCGCGGTAATCACCGCCGAACGACGACTGCATCCAGCCTTGACCGACGGCGTGGAACCACAAGAGCTTTCCGCGACCGACTGGGTTAGAGCAGGCCGGATACTCTCGGAGCTACGAGATCAAGGATGCCTCGCAGCTGACAATGTCGACTATTTGACCGAAGACTGGAATGAGGCGATGCGGGACGCTGGCCTCGATGCGCTAGTCCTCGACCCTGCGGAGCCATTCGGCGAAGCGCTCATTACGCAGCTAGCCGGCATCAAACAGGTTCGCGACGTGGCCAACGGGCTCAAGGAGCGAGCTTTGCCATTCGCAGATCTCGCCGCGCGGGTGTTTGCGTCGGAACCCGGAGAGACGGCGCGGAAAGCTCTGACGGCTCTGATCTCGTTGGGCGTTCTGGCTCGTCCTTCCGTCCCAGGCGCGTTTCCACTTCTGCCTGCGCGATTTCATCTCGCTGCTTCGGGAGTGGAGGGTGTCGCCCTCAAGCTATCCGCAAGCGACGCCGAGAATTGGTCGGACTTTCGGCTTTCGCGCAATGGAATGCATATCACTAGTGCCCCGGCCTATCCCCTTCTCGTCTGCCGCAACTGCGGCGAGCCCTACGTCGAGGGCTGGGACGATGGAACAATGCTTCACCCCCGTCCCGAGATCAGTCCCGGAGCGAGGCGCCGGGTCTTGAGGTTGATCAGGGCGGGAGAGGCCGCGACAGAGATAGACCTTGACGAACTGGACGAGGAACCTGAGGAGGAACCTCCTTTCGAATTCTTCGCCGACACTGGCGAGTTGGCCGACGGCCCTGAGGAGGGCGTCCTCTCCCTTGCCGAAGCCCCGATGCGCGACGATGCCGAGGAACGGCGCAGCTACGTCCGGAAATGCCTATCTTGCGGAGCGACCGGCGGACGCTTCGCTGAGCCTGTTACTCCGATCCACCCTGGTGACGATGCGCTCGCGTCGGTAACGGCGCAGGCACTGCTCGAGGCCCTGCCTCCGCCGCACGGGCGGTCGTCGGAAGCACCGATGCAAGGGCGGAACCTTCTCGTCTTTGCGGACAACCGCCAGGACGCGGCGTTCTTCGCCCCATTCTTCGAGCGTACGGCTCGAGATCAAGCGCTTCGTGCAGCTATGGTCCAGGCGCTGCGTCGAGAGACCAACGAAGCTTTGGACCTCATGGGGCTGCGCGATGGTGTCTGGACGCAGCTCAGGCGATCCGGCTTCAAGCTATATGATCGCCGCAATCCAGAACCTCTGAGCAGCAGCGCCGCCAAAGACCGCCTGATGGCCCTGATCGCAGCTGAACTCTGCGGTGGCCCACTGCGGCTATCACTTGAATCCCTCGGCCTCATCACCGTGCAATATGAGGGGGATGCGAGGATTGCTCAGCGACTCAGCGAAAGGGTTCCGCTTGAGTATCGGGGCATGGTGCCGGCCCTGGTACGCTTTCTGCTCGACCTCATTCGGCAATCGAGAGCGATCAACACGCTGGAGAACATTGACCTAACAGATGAGTCCATATGGGGAGAGGGGTTGGCGAGCGCGGACATTTCGTGGTCGTTGTCGCGGACGCACCAGAGCCGCCGACTGCGAACGTTGCTCTCAGAACCGGGACGGCCCAATCGGCCACTGTGGGTGCTGATTGACAGGCTTGGAGTCCCAGGCGACCAAGCGAGAGACATTCTCTCGGCTTTCTGGGAAGAGGCGACACGGCCCCGTCACCGTCTCCTTCTGCCAGGCGGACACGGTCATGTTCTGAACTTGGCGGCCATGCGTTTCGCTGCGACTCCGGAAGGAGAACTTCGCCGCTGCGAAAGTTGCGGCGCGTCCAGCCAGATCGATCTCGGGGGCGTGTGTACCGCCTGGCGCTGTACTGGACGCACAGTTCCTGTTTCAGCCGAAGAACGGGACGAGATGCGCAGACGCAACCATTACCTCGTTCGTTATGAAGGGCAGCCGCTGAGCGGGATCGCTCGGGAGCACACTGCTGCCATATCGACGACGGAACGGTCCGAGATCGAGGAGCGGTTCCGGCAGGGTGAGATCAACTTGCTCAGCTGCACCACGACAATGGAAATGGGTGTCGATCTGGGCGAGCTGGAAGCGGTTTTCTGCCGGAACGTCCCGCCAGGCATTGCGAACTATCAGCAGCGCGCCGGTCGCGCAGGCCGCCGCGCGCAGGCCGCACCTGTTGCTTTGATGATGGCGAGGTCCGGCCGATACGATCAAGCACAGTTCAACGATCTGCGTGGCTATCTCGAGGCACTCCCCCCCGCCCCATATCTGACACTGGATAACCCAAGCTTCTTCCGACGGCATCAGGTCTCATGCCTGCTGGCAGGCTGGCTGGATCGTCGCTTGGCAGGCCACGAGCGCACCGGTGCTCCGCGCCTGCGCGATGTGCTGGGCGAGCGCTTGGACGAGGCTGCTGAGACAGCTCTTCTGGCAGACCTTTCAACATGGCTGGCTTCGGAGGCTGGAGTTGCCGCACGTGCGGTTGCCGAGCGTATGGCGTCCACTCTCCCGGCAAGACTTGATTATGTCGGCCTTGTCGCGGGCGAACTGACTGAGCACGCGCGCGCAGAGATAACGCGGTGGATCCGGGCAACTTGCGCTCGCTGGCGTGAGCTCAATGACGCCTACGAAACGGCACGTGCCGCGCTCGATGATCCGGAGGCGAACGAGCAGGCCCGCTCCCGCGCTGCCGGTCGCATGAATGGCCGTTTGGGCGACATGCGTCGGTATCTTGATCGATTCCTGGTTGAGGCACTGTCGCGTGCTGCCGTCATACCGACTTACAGCTTCCCGGTTCACTCGATTCACCTAGAGATTGTCACGGAACGAGGCGCTCGCACCGCCTCGGATGATCGAGCGTTGCAGCTTGATCGAGACGCAGCAATGGCGATCGCTGAGTATGCGCCGGGGGCCGAAGTCGTGGCCGGTGGCCGGATATGGACGTCCGCTGGCATCGCACGGAGAGCCACGGTAGGCACCGGCGATGCTTGGATGGAACGTGGTTTCCATCGCGTCTGTCCTACGTGCCAGCATGCAGAAACACATCACGAGCGGGATGATTTTGGGGAGAACTGTCCTCAGTGCGGCGCACGGGCGAGTGGCCCGCGCCGTGCCTTCGTTGAACCCGTGGGGTTCCTGACATCATATGCCGACCGGCAGGGTAGAGACCCCGGCGCGACCCGCCTGAGAGTGCGCCCCGTCGACGAAGCGCGCCTCCTTACGCGAGCCCGCCCTGAGGACTTCCAAGTTTCGGACCTCGCACGCGTCACGCATTTCTTCGCGCCGGCTATCGCACCAGAGGGGAGTCAGCCTGGACGGATGCTCGTCTTGAACCGCGGGCCGCTGGGGGCGGGCTATCTTTGGTGCCCGTCCTGCGAGCATGCGAGACCGGCGCCCCAAGAGGCACTTGGCGGGGCCGAGATCCGGGCAGTGCATGAGAACCCGCGGACCGGAGATCGGTGCCGGGTTGAATCCCTCCGCTGGCCCGTGGACCTCGCACATGTCTTCGAAACGGATCTTCGGGGGATCCGCATCGATCAGCCGGTTCCTGACTTTTCTGATCGCCCCACGGAAACTGAACGGCGGGCTGCCCGTGATGGTTTCCTTAGAACGTTGGCTGAGGCACTGAGACTTGCGGCAGCGGACATTCTTGAAACCGACCCAAGAGACCTCCGCGCGACCGTTGAGCTTCTCGGTGCGGCCCCGCTGGTCATCCTATCGGACTCCGTCCCAGGCGGTGCCGGCTACTGTCGTCGACTGCTCGACGATTCTCGCTTCTCCGCCCGCGTGCTGCTGGGTCGAGCGATCGCAGTCCTGGATTGCCCTCGTGGCGCAGCCTGCGAAACGAGCTGCTCGCGGTGCCTGAATGACTACTCCAACCAGGTCTATTGGGATCAGTTCGATCGTCATCCTGTGTTTGCCTGGTTGCGCGGCCTGCTTGCGGAGTCGACACCGCGACCCGCTCATGCGCCCGAGGCGGCGGTTCCGGTAGCGCAGACCGCGGCAGCGACGCTGCGGGTGCGTCTTGAGGGAGCGGGGCTGGTGGCCGTTTCTTCGCCAGATCTTTGGGGTGCCGAAGATCGGTCCGAGGCCCTCACAAGCGCGCGGGCATTGCGGAACTGGCTCGATGAAGCCTCGAATAGGCATGCCCTCTATCTACTTTCACCGGGTGCGGTTGATGCGGGTACACCGACCGGCCTCGATCGTGAGATTGCCTATGCTTTGGCGCCATACGAGCGATCCGGTCAACTTCGCTTTGGCACGCTTGACGGTTCGGCCGTGGCGAATGCGCCTCGCCTGTCTGTTTTGAAGGGTGTCGGGGCAGAGGCCTCTGTGGATGCGTTCTACGCATCGCAGGACGCGGCGGCGGCTCTCGCCGGGCCATTGGAGGGGGTCAGTCACCTTTTTTCATGCTCAGCAGGCGACAGCTGGCTTGCCTCTGTGCAGGACAGCGTCCGAACGCTGCCGGGCCCTTTGGCTGGGCTCACCGAACGCTTGCGCGTCTTCCGCTTCCGGCCGGGCACCGCCCGAGCGCTCACACCGCTCTTCCAAGGCGTAGCAGGGCGCCGTGTCGCGCTCGAAATCGAGGATCCCTGGTGCGGCGTTCGCCCACATAACCGTCGTCGCCTCGCGAGCTTTGTCGCTGCCGCTGGGTCAGCGGGCGTCGACATCGAGCGGCTCGCAGTCGTGTGGAATCCCGATCATGGCGAGCCGGATACGCCGCAATCGCAATCGAGCGCGTTGCGCGCCGAGCTGCGGTCTGCCGGCGTAACGGTTACACCCGAACTTCATCACCGCTCTGCACGCAACCGCCATTTCCATGACCGCGTTGTTACGATTCAGACCGTCGATGACGGGCCGAGGGTCAACTTGAGATGGGACGTGACCGCGGGAATCGACAATCTGATGTCTTACTCGAAGGAGTGCAGTGTCTTCATCGAGGAGCGCTGAGCCCAACTGCTCATGCGGAAGCACGAAGGACTTCGGCCTCTCTTGCTTCCACAGTGCTTCCACGGGTCTTGGAAACGCAAACGCCGCCCCGGAGGGCGGCGCATAAGCGTTTGACAACGCGAAGAGATTTGGTTGCGGGGGTAGGATTTGAACCTACGACCTTCAGGTTATGAGCCTGACGAGCTACCGGGCTGCTCCATCCCGCGTCCAGACGTTCTCCGCCACGACGGCTCCCGGCGGGTCGTGCCTATATGGCGCTTCACCTCCTGCCGACAAGGGGTCCTTTCACCGGCCACGGCGGCGGGAAGGAGGCCGGTGCGCCGCCACTGCACAGCGGCGCGCCGGGTCCATGATCCGGCAGGGCGGGGATCACACTGCGGAGTACGGGAACAGCAGGTCGAGAAAGCGCTCCGCCGTGGGCTGGGGTTGGTGGTTGGCGAGGCCCGGACGTTCGTTGGCTTCGATGAACAGGTGCTCCGGCCCGAACAGGTCGGGCAGCAGCAGGTCCAGCCCGACCACCGGGATATCCAGCGCGCGGGCCGCCTCGATAGATGCGTCCACCACGCGGCGGTGCAGCCGGTCCGTGATGTCGTGCAGCGTGCCGCCGGTGTGGAGGTTCGCTGTCTTGCGCACCGCCAGGACCTGCCCTTTCGGCAGGACGGCGTCCATCGAGAATCCGGCATCGTGCACGCAGCGCTCGGTCTCGGCATCAATGGGGATGCGGCTTTCCCCGCCGGTGGCGGCGGCGCGCCGGCGGCTCTGTGCCTCGATGAGCTGCCCGATGGTCGTAAGCGTTGTCTGTGGGCTGCCTTGCGGGAGCAGTGTGCCGCGTGCTGAAAGCTGGACGTCGGCGGCGCCAATTGGTGTAGCTGGCTTGGCATCGTGGCAAGCAGCGTGGTTTGCACTGTGGCAGTCCAACGTATCGAGGTCATCACCGGCGCCGGCGGGCGGCGGACCCATTCGCCCGAGGAGAAGATCCGCTTGGTGGGCGAAGCCCACGGCGGACGTGGCGCCGTCGCCGCGGTGGCGCGCCGCCACGGCGTGTGCACCAGCCTGATCTATCGCTGGCGCCGACAGCTCAAGAGTGGGGAACTGTCCGCCGAGGCGCCGGGCTTTGTGCCGGTCCATGTCCTGGAGGCGACACCCGCCGGCTTGCCGTCTCCTGTGATAACGCCGTCGGCGCCGGAGACGCCGCCCATCGAGCGCCGTGCCGGCCTGGTCGAGGTGGTGCTCGCCAACGGCCGCGTGCTGCGCGTCACCGAGGACATCGCCCCCGCCACGCTGCGCCGGCTGGTCGGCGCGTTGGATGCTCCATGATCTCGGTTCCCGCCGGGGGGCGTGTCTATCTGGCGATGGGCGCCACCGACATGCGCAAGGGCATGGATGGGCTGGCCATGCTTGCCCAGCAGGTTCTCCAGCAGGACCCGTTCGCCGGGCATCTGTTCGTTTTCCGCGGCCGGCAAGGCGACCTGGTGAAGGTGATCTAGCACGATGGCCAGGGCAGTTGCCTGTTCGTGAAGCGGCTTGAGCGGGGCCGGTTCATCTGGCCCACGCCGGTGGACGGTGCGGTGTCGATCTCCGTCGGGCAGATGGGTTATCTGCTCGAAGGCATCGACTGGCGCAACCCGCAGAAAACCTGGAGGCCTGAGGCCGCCGGGTGACTGCGACACGGTGAATCGACGCCGCCGTTCAGCCGGAAATGCGGCGACTCTTTGGGACGGTCGCGGGTAGACTGGCGCCATGACCGCCGCCCCGCCTGACGACATCGCCGCCCTGCGCGCCGCCTTGGCGCAGGCCGAGGCGCGGGCGGATGCCGCGGAAGCCGAGGCGGCCCGGGCCAAGGCGGTGGCCTCCAACACCGACGCCCTGATCGCCAACCTGAAGCTGGAGATTGAGAAGCTGCGCCGGGAGCTGTACGGCACGCGCTCCGAGCGCAAGGCGCGCCTGCTGGATCAACTGGAACTCCAGCTCGAGGAGTTGGAGGCGACAGCCAGCGAGGACGAGCTGAAGGCCGAGACGGCGGCGGCCCGGACCACCGCGGTGGCGGCCTTCGCCCGCAAGCGGCCGTCGCGCCAGCCCTTCCCCACGCATCTGCCGCGCGAGCGCGTCGTTGTGCCGGCGCCGACGGCCTGCCCCTGCTGCGGCTCGGACAAGCTGTGCAAGCTGGGCGAGACGATCACCGAGACGCTGGAGGTGATCCCGCGCCAGTGGAAGGTGATCCAGATGGTGCGCGAGAAGTTCTCCTGTCGCCACTGCGAGACGATCAGCCAGCCACCGGCGCCGTTCCATGCCACGCCGCGCGGCTGGGCCGGCCCGAGCCTGCTGGCGATGATCCTGTTTGAGAAGTTCGGCCAGCACCAGCCGCTCAACCGGCAGGCCGAGCGCTTCGCCCGCGAGGGCGTGCCGCTCAGCGTATCGACGCTGGCCGACCAGGTGGGCACGGCGGCCGCGGCACTGGCGCCGCTGCACGCGCTGATCGCGGCGCACGTGATGGCGGCCGAGCGGCTGCACGGCGACGACACGCCGGTGCCGGTGCTGGCCAAGGGGGCGACCGACACCGGGCGGCTGTGGGTGTATGTGCGCGACGACCGGCCGTTTGCCGGCCGGGCTCCGCCGGCGGCGCTGTTCCACTACTCGCGCGACCGCAGGGGCGAGCACGCTGAACGGCACTTGGCCGGCTTTGCCGGCTGGCTGCAGGCCGACGCGTTCGCCGGCTACAACCGGCTGTACGAGGCCGACCGCAAGCCGGGGGCGATCGGCGCCGCGCTGTGCTGGGCACATGCTCGGCGGGGCTTCTTCAAGCTGGCCAACATCGCCGCGAGCAAGAGGCGCGGCAAGGACGCCCCGCCGATCGCGCCGCTGGCGTTGGAGGCGGTGAAGCGCATCGACGCCATCTTCGAGATTGAACGTGCCTTGACCGGCCAGCCGGCGGCCGAGCGGCTGGCGGTGCGCCAGGAGCACGGCGTTGCCTTGGTTGGCGCGCTGGAAGGCTGGATGCGGACAGAGCGCGCCCGGCTCTCCCGCCATGCGCCGGTGGCCAAGGCGATGGACTACATGCTGACCCGCTGGAACGGTTTCACCCGCTTCCTCGGCGACGGGCGGCTATGCCTGACGAACAATTCCGCCGAGCGTGGGCTGCGCGGCATTGCCCTTGGCAGGAAAGCGTGGCTGTTCTGCGGTGTCCAGCGACATCCCGAACTGCCCCCCTGGCGCCATGAGGATCTGCCCCCTGGTTGCGCCGTTCAGGCGGGCGTTG
>NZ_JBPJSP010000058.1:0-14571 GCF_051225715.1 Azospirillum sp. ST 5-10 | reverse complement strand
CGCACCTACGAGGCCATGCTCCACATCGTGTGTGCCGTCACCGTCTGGGAGTTCGTCGCCCTACTGGAATAGGCTCTAAGAGGACGGTCCCCGTGGCATTCAATCCAGAGATCCTTCGTCTTTTCATTCTGCCGGGCCGTCTGCTCCGTCCAGGGTTCCTCGGCCCCTCGGCGTGACGTCTTGTACGACCGATAGTCGTTCCACGCCGCGTTGAACGTCACAAGGACTTGGCGGGCTGCCGCTCCTGTCGCTATGGTGGGTGACGGGGCCACCGTCTTGGGTTCGCTGGTCTCAAGGGCCGTCGGTGCGATGTCACGTCGCCGAGCCACCGCGATCGCGGCCTCCTCGCCCCGCTCCAGGCCGGCATTGGTGCCGTGGGCCTCAGCCAACGCGCCGAGGGCGAGACGCTCCAGCACCGCGCGGGCGTCGCCCGTCGCATCGAGTTCCAACGCCTGCAGGGCCCGGTCCACCGCACCACGCGCGAGGTCGCGGTCGTTGCGCCGCGCGGCTTGGCGGTAGTACCCGGCGATTCCGTCCAGCAGGATGGCCCGATCACGGGAGACCGCCAATGGCGATCGGAGCGCCGGGCGGATCGGTGCCGGTGTTGCGGCTTCCGGCTCGGCGTCGGTGTCGCACAGGGTTTCCATGGCCGCGGGGTCGTCCCCCTCATCGATCAGATCATCATCGGAGACGGCCACGGGGCCATGAGCCGCGAGGGCACCGAGCACCTCCGCGAGGGCGGCCTGTTTCTCGTCCGGTGTTGCGTCCACGACGGTCCGGTCGGCGCGTGCCGTGTAGCCCAGGTCCGCCGGGCGCGCGGCGCGGCGCGCTGCGCCTTTCTCCAGGGCGTCGTCCCGGACCTTGGCCAGCACCCGGGCCATCGTCTCCGCGTCCATACCATCCTCGGCCAGCAGCTCTTCGTACGCCGCGTCGAGAGCGGCCGCGACCCGCGAGGCTGCTCGCAGATCGCTCGTCTTCAGCGACAGCACGAGTCTACCGCGGCCCGACGGTCGGGCGATAGCCGGCGGCAGCCGGCGGCGCCAGACCCAGGTGTGATGCCGCAGGGCAAGATGACAGGGACGACGCACCGGACCGCTCCCAGGGTCGGGGAGGCGGTGGGCTACAGCCGTGGGCTACAGGTCCGGGCTACAGCTGCGCGCCTCCCGCACGAAGCACGGGGGAACGCGTTCCAAGACATTGATTCTAAAGCGAAATCGGGAGAGATGGTTGGGGGACTAGGATTCGAACCTAGGCTGGCGGAGTCAGAGTCCGCTGTCCTACCGCTAGACGATCCCCCAACATGGAGCGGGCGAAGGGATTCGAACCCTCGACCCCAACCTTGGCAAGGTTGTGCTCTACCCCTGAGCTACGCCCGCAACATGGCGCGAGTGACGGGACTTGAACCCGCGGCCTCCGGCGTGACAGGCCGGCGCTCTAACCAACTGAGCTACACCCGCAAAGGGATGCGCTATGTACGAAACCCCGGTCCGCGGCGCAAGCACTTTTTTGCGGTCGCCCGGCCGGAGCGGGCTCTGCCATGCTGGGCCATGATCACCGCCCCGACGGCCCCGTCCTGCCCGCTGTGCGCGAGCCTCGCCACCACGCCCTTCGTCACCGCCGGCGGCCGGGACTACCGGCGCTGCCCCGCCTGCCGGCTCACCTTCCTGGAGCCCGCACAGCGGCCCGACGCCGCCGCGGAACGGGCCGAATACGCCCTGCACCGGAACGACCCCGCCGACCCGCGCTACCGCCGCTTCCTGGGCCGCGCCACCGAGCCGCTGCTGGCCCATCTGGCGCCCGGCGCCGAGGGGCTCGACTACGGCTGCGGGCCGGGGCCGGCGGTGGCCGCCATGCTGGGCGAGCGGGGCTTCGCCGTGCGCAACTACGACCCCTTCTTCGCCCCCGACGCCGCGGCCCTGGAGCGCACCTACGACTTCATCGTCTGCACCGAGGTCGCCGAGCACTTCCACCGGCCCGGCGCCGAATTCGCCCGGCTCGACCGGCTGCTGCGGCCGGGCGGCCGGCTGGCGCTGATGACCGGCGTCCTGCACGACGACACCGCCTTCGCCGGGTGGCCCTACCGCCGCGAGGCCAGCCACGTCGTCTTCTACCGGCCGGAAACCCTGGCCTGGATCGCCGGCCGCTTCGCCTGGACCCTGCGGACGGCCGGGCGCGACGTCGCCCTGTTCCACAAGGCGGACGGCCGCTGACCGCCGCCCCCTCAGCCCGGTGGCGGCAGCGCCACCAGGCGCGCCGCGTAGAGGCGGGCCCGTTCGCGGTAGACGGCGGCCGGCTGGCGCAGGCGCTCCAGGTCGGCGTCGCTCACCTCCCGCACGATCTTGCCCGGGGCGCCGAGCACCACCGAGCGGTCCGGGATCTCCTTACCCTCGGCGATCAGGGCACGGGCGCCGATCAGGCAGTCGCGGCCGATCCGCGCCCCGTTGAGGATCACCGCGCCGATGCCGACCAGCGTGCCGTCGCCCACCGTGCAGCCGTGCAGCATCGCCATGTGCCCCACCGTCACCCCGGCGCCCAGGGTCAGCGGATAGCCGGGGTCCACGTGCAGCACCGCGTTGTCCTGCACGTTGCCGCCGACGCCGATGCGGATGCGCTCCTGCTCGGCCCGCAGAACCGCGCCCCACCAGACGGACGCCTCCTCCTCCAGCACCACGTCGCCGACCAGGGTGGCGTTGGGCGCCGCCCAGGCGCCGGGGGCGAGCCGAGGGGCACGGTCGTCAAGGGCGTAGAGCACGGGGACGTCCTCCGGAGGCAATGGGAGCGGACCCCGATTGAAAAGCAAGCGCCGCCGCGGTGCCAGCCCTTTCCGACCGCCGGGCCATTGATCGGGCGGGTCGGGCAGCGGCGGTGCGCATCGGGCTAGATTCCAAATTCAGAATAATGTATACCAAGAACGGGCGGATGTCGGAGCCGCGCATCGCCCGGCCGCAGCCGACGGAGCGGGGATCATGCGAAGCCCTGCCGAAAGAACGGTCCCGTCATGCGCCTGGGACATGGTTTTGGCGCAGGAATGCCCGGACGATCCGGGCGGGGCGGCGCTTTTCCGTCATGCGGAAATGGTCATACCGCGTCCGGCGGCACCCGCCGGGCGGATGCGGCGCGCGCGGCGGCCGGCCGGGGGGCCGGTCCGCCGCGCGCGGTGGCGGCGAAGGGGGCTACTTCACGACGGTGACCGGCACCTCGGCCAGGTGCAGGACGCGGGTGGTGACCGATCCCAGCAGCAGGTTGGGCAAAGGGCTGAGACCGCGGCTGCCGATGACGATCTGGCCGCACCCGAGTTCGCCGGCGTGGCGCACGATGGTCTCGGCGACGGAGCCCACCGCCACGTAGTCGCGGTGGGCGATGCCCGCCTCCGACAGCAGACGGCGCGGCTCCTCCAGCGCCTTGCGCCCCTCGTCCTCATGATAGTCGTGGCGTTCCTTCTCGCCGACGAAGTCCCCCACCGCGCCCGGCAGAGGCGGCTGCACGTTCAGAAGATGAACTTCCGCGCCCGCGTGCGCGAACGTTTTCACGATGTAGCGCACGGCGTGCGCCGAGGCCTCCGAGCCGTCCACCGGTACGAGGATCTTCATGGTGCTCTCCTTGAGTTGATCGGACATCCCTTGCGGGAGACGCAGCGCCGACGCCCCTCGCCCTTGTCTCCCCGGCGTCTCCCCGGCCGGCGTTCCGCCGACAAGCAAGGATGATGCCAGCCGCGGCCCGCGGCTGGCGGCAACATTGCGGGGTGGCAAGAAAGCTGTTGATTCCAACACTGCATGCCAGATACCGTATCCCAAGCGGTCAATCAGTGTCACCAACCATCCGCGCCAAGCGCGATCGTCGACATGGTCGCAGGCGAGGCGACGGAGGAGACCGCGACGGCAGAATGAAATGCCCGGGAGGAATTGGGACCCCGGCCAGTGAGGGAAGGAAACAGCACATGAAAGACGTGAAGCACCCGCGTATTGCGCAGATGGCCGCCATCGGCGTGGCCGTGCTCGGGGCGACGGCCCTTTCCACGCTTCCGACCGCTGCGTTCGCTTGGGAGCCGACCAAGTCCGTCGAGTTCATCGTGCCCGCCGGCACGGGCGGCGGCGCGGACCAGATGGCCCGCATGGTTCAGGGCATCATCCAGAAGAATAATCTGATGAAGCAGCCCATCGTCGTCATCAACAAGTCCGGCGGCGCCGGCGCCGAGGGCTTCCTCGACGTCAAGGGTTCGAAGGGCGAAGAGCACAAGATCATCATCACCCTGTCCAACCTGTTCACCACCCCGCTGGCGACGGGCGTGCCCTTCTCCTACCAGGACCTGACGCCGGTGGCGATGCTGGCGCTCGACAACTTCGTCCTGTGGGTGAACTCCGAGGCGCCGCAGAAGACCGCCAAGGAGTACATCGACGCCGTGAAGTCGGCCGGCCCCAACAAGTTCAAGATGGGCGGCACCGGCTCCAAGCAGGAAGACCAGATCATCACCGTCGGCATCGACTCGGCGGCCGGCACCAAGTTCACCTACGTCCCCTACAAGGGCGGCGGGGACGTGGCGGCCCAGCTCGTCGGCGGCCACATCAACTCGTCGGTGAACAACCCGATCGAGGCGGTCTCCCAGTGGCGCGCCGGCGCCCTGAAGCCGCTGTGCGTCTTCGGCAGCGACCGCATCGACCTCAAGGAGCCGGTCGCCGAAGGGCAGTCCTGGAACGACATCCCGAGCTGCAAGGAAGCCGGCATCCCGGTCGAGTACCAGATGCTGCGCGGCATCATGATGCCGCCGGGCGTCGAGCAGGAGGTCGTCGACTACTACGTCGACCTCTTCAAGAAGGTCCGCGAGACTCCGGAATGGAAGGACTTCATGGCGAAGGGCGCCTTCGACACGTCGTTCAAGACCGGTGACGAGTTCAAGACCTGGCTGGCCAGCGCCGAAGAGCTGCACGAGAAGCTGATGAAGGAAGCCGGTCTCGCCAAGAAGTAACCCTGCGACCGCGCATCCAGGCCCCGGAGCACCGTCTCCGGGGCCGATCGTCGGAAACCGCATTCCGGGGGAGTTGAATCGTGGAACACGAAACCGAAAGCAGCGCCCCGGTCGTCTCGAACCGGGTCATGGAAATCGTCGTCGCCGGCCTGTTCGCGGCCGTCTCCATCATCGTCATGATGGACAGCTCCCGCATCGGCGCCGGCTGGGCCTCGGACGGCCCGCAGGCCGGCTATTTCCCCTTCTACGTCGGCCTGGTGATGTTCGTCAGCGCGCTCGCCATCATGGGCACGGCGATCTTCAAGCAGACCAACGCCGACAGCGGCACCTTCGTCGAGCGCCACCAGCTCGCCCTGGTCCTCAAGGTGCTGGTGCCCAGCGCCATCTTCGTCGCCCTGATCGCCTTCCTCGGCATATACGTCGCCGCGGCGATCTTCATCGCCTTCTTCATGTACTGGGTCGGCAAGTATCCGATCCAGACCATCATTCCCATCGCGGTCGGCGTCCCGGTCGCTCTTTTCGTCGCCTTCGAGATCTGGTTCCTCGTGCCGCTGCCGAAGGGGCCCGTGGAAGCGATGCTCGGGTACTGACGCCCCGTCGTCCCGTCACCGCAACGCACACGAAGGATTTGCTTGCCGCGCGCCTCCGCTCCGGCGGAGGACGGCCGCGGCCTCACCGGGCAGCATCAGGGAGGGAACTTTGGAAGCGCTCGGGTCACTTATCGCAGGATTCGGTGTCCTCGCCGATCCCATGAACATCGTTTACATGTTCATCGGCATCACACTGGGCGTCCTCATCGGCGTGCTGCCGGGCCTCGGCGGGGCGAATGGCGTCGCCATTCTGCTGCCGCTGACCTTCGGCATGTCGCCGACCTCGGCCATCATCATGCTGTCGTGCATCTACTGGGGCGCGCTGTTCGGCGGCGCCATCACCAGCGTCCTCTTCAACATCCCCGGCGAGCCCTGGTCCGTCGCCACGACCTTCGACGGCCATCCATTGGCGCAGAAGGGGCACGCCGGCGAGGCGCTGACGGCGGCCTTCACCTCGTCCTTCTTCGGCGCCTTCGTGGCCGTCATCGTCATCACCTTCCTGGCGCCGATCATCGCCGCCTTCGCCCTGCAGTTCGGCCCGGCCGAGTTCTTCGCGGTGCAGATGCTGACCTTCTGCAGCTTCGTCGGCATGGGCAGCGAATCGCCGTTCAAGGTGCTGTGCGCCATGATGCTGGGCTTCGCCCTGGCCGCCGTCGGCATCGACACGGTGACGGGCGAGCTGCGCATGACCTTCGGCTCGGTCGAGCTGCTGCGCGGCTTCGACTTCCTGATCGCGGTCATCGGCCTGTTCGGCATCGGCGAGATCCTGCTGACCATGGAGGAGGGCCTGGCCTTCCGCGGCAAGTCCGCCAAGATCAGCGCGACCGTCGTCTGGCGCACCTGGAAGCAGCTGCCGAAGTACTGGGTCACCGCCATCCGCGGCTCCATCGTCGGCTGCTGGATGGGCATCACCCCCGGTGGCGCCACCCCGGCCTCCTTCATGAGCTACGGCCTGGCCAAGCGCTTCTCGCGCAACGGCTCGAAGTTCGGCACGGGCGAGCTGGAAGGCGTCGTCGCCCCGGAGACCGCGGCCCACGCCGCCGGCACCAGCGCGCTCCTGCCCATGCTGACGCTCGGCATCCCCGGCTCGCCGACGGCGGCGGTGCTGCTCGGCGGCCTGCTGATCTGGGGCCTGCAGCCCGGTCCGCTGCTGTTCGTCGAGCAGGCCGACTTCGTCTGGGGCCTGATCGCCTCCATGTACCTCGGCAACATCGCCGGCCTGATCGTCGTGCTGACGACCGTGCCGCTGTTCGCCGCGATCCTGCGCATCCCCTTCTCGATCATCGCGCCCATCATCGTGGTGATCTGCGCGGTCGGCGCCTACACCGTGCACAACGCCTTCTTCGACGTGGTGCTGATGCTGGTGTTCGGCGTGCTCGGCTACGTCTTCAAGAAGCTGTCCTACCCGCTGGCGCCGCTGGTCCTCGCCCTGGTGCTGGGCGACATGGCGGAGGGTTCGTTCCGCCAGGCCATGCTGCTGTCGCAGGGCGACCTGTCGATCTTCTGGTCGAACGCGCTGGTCGGCGGGATCATCACCCTGGCCCTGGTGATGCTCGTCTGGCCGATCATCAGTGCGGTTCTGAAGCGCCGCAACGGCGGTTCGGACGAGACGGCCGCCATTCCGGCGAAGTGACGCCGGCCGGGTGACACCCCGGATGATGCCCGGATGCAGGGGGCGGTCTCCCACCGCCCCCTGCGATCCGGTCCCCGCCGGGCCATTGGTTGAGCAATTTTCCGTTTGGCACTTTTCAGGGGGACGGGCCGGCGCGGCCCGTCGGGAGAGACGGTCGATGGGCGTTGCCGCAGGGGGCACGGCGCCGTCAGGCGGCGCGGCGCGACGGCATCCGCCGGGGCCGGTTGGCGTTGGCCGGCAGGGGGCGCGACGGACGCGCCAGGGCGCGGACGTCGGTGACGATCTCCCACAGGATCTTCGGGTCACGGGCCACGATCTCGCTGATCACGGTCGCCAGGGCGGCGACGGGAACGACGACGGCGAGGGCCTGAAGGACGGAGTCGAGGATCATACGGTGCTCCTGGGTCTGAACACGGGCCGCGGTTCTTGTTTTGCGGCGCAGCACATATGTCGCACCCGGCCGGCGATCGCAAGGCGACCGTATGCCGCAGGTGGCATGCCACATGCCGCCCGCCGCATACGGCGCCGCGCCTCCGGGGAGGCATCACCAGCAACAAGGGAGCGCCCGCTGCGGCAGGGGCCGACCGGCCCCTGCCGCAGCGTGGCGCGCGAAGAACGACGGGTTGGGTTGGAGACTTTGGGCCGAAAAGGAGACGCAAGATGCAAGCCAAGGACGTCATGACGGCACCGGTGATCACGGTGGCCCCGGAGACCCCCGTGCCCGACATCGCGGCACTTCTGCTGGAGCGCCGCATCAGCGGCGTCCCGGTGTGCGACGGGGCGGGGCACCTCGTCGGCATCCTCACCGAGGGCGACCTGCTCCACCGCGCCGAGACCGGCACGGAGCGGCGGCGCTCGCGCTGGCTGGAGCTGTTCACCGGCGGTCGCGACCGCGCCGCGGAATACGTGAAGTCGCACGGCTCGCGTGCCGCCGACGTGATGACCCGCCGCGTCGTCACCGTCGCGCCGGACACCGAGCTGGCCGAGATCGCCAGCCTGATGGAGCGGGAGCGCGTCAAGCGCGTGCCGGTGTGCGCCGAGGGCAAGCTGGTCGGCATCGTCAGCCGCGCCAACCTGCTGCACGGCTTGGTCGCCTACCGCCAGGGCAAGGCCGGCGCCGCCGGCGCGGACGTCGGCAGCGACGCCGCCATCCGTCACCAGCTGATGGCCCAGCTGGCCGACGAGCCGTGGATCAACCTGAACCAGATCAACATCGTCGTCAGCGACGGCGTGGTCCATCTGTGGGGCGTGGTCGAGACCGACGAGCAGCGCCACGCCCTGCGCGTCGCCGCCGAGAGCGTGTCCGGCGTCAAGGCGATCGAGGAGCACCTGCACCGCAACCGTTTCGTCGAATGAACGCGTGCGATGGCCGGTCCGGCGGGTGCGGCCGCCGCGCCGGCCATCCGCGCGGTCACGCCGGTTCCACCTAGAGGAGCGACCCTGGATGCCCCCTCCCGCGATCAACGTCCAGCCCCTGGACGTCGGCACGACCTTCCGCAGCCAAGTGTACCGGACCCTGAAGCACGCCATCGTCGAGATGGACATCTACGACCATCCCGGCGAGGTCCGGCTCGACGAGCGCCAGCTCAGCGAGCAGCTCGGCGTCAGCCGCACCCCCATCCGCGAGGCGCTCACCCTCCTGGAGCAGGAGGGTTTCGTGCGCCTGGAGCCGCGCCGGGGCATCTTCGTCGTCCGCAAGACGAAGCAGGAGATCATCGAGATGATCGTCGCCTGGGCGGCGCTGGAGAGCATGGCCGCACGCCTCGCCGCCCAGCGCGCCAGCGACGACGACATCCGCTCCCTGTGGGACCTGTTCGGCGCCTTCGAGGAGCGCAGCCTGTCCGAGCACATGAAGGAGTACTCCGACGCCAACATCGCCTTCCACAAGGCGATCATCCGCCTCAGCGGGGCGCGGCTGCTGCAGGACATGACGGACAACCTGTTCATCCACATCCGGGCGATCCGCAAGCTGACGATCGCCCAGGACAACCGGATGGAGCGCTCGATCCACGACCACCGCGAGATCATCACCGCCCTGGAGGCGCGCGACGCCGACCTGGCCGAGCGGCTGTCGCGCGACCACACGCTCGGCCTCGCCGAGCACGTGGAGCGGCACGGCGACTTCCTCGACTGGCTCGACCAGCTCTCGGAATCGCGGCCGCGGGGCGACGGCGGCTTCACCGTCAGCCTGGGCGCGCCGCGGCGCTGACGGGCGATATGTTAGACCTAAGGACTATCCGCCGCACCCGCGAATCGGCTTGACATCTGGTATGTGGTATACCAGAATGGGCCTTGTCGGATACCGACGGGGCCCACAGGCACAGGCGAGGAGGAAGAGTGTCATGAAGGTCGAGGACATTCTCCGCAGGAAGGGAACGCGGATCAACATGGTCCGCATCAACGAGACGGTGGAGACGGCGCTGACGCTGATGCGCCGCGAGAACATCGGCGCACTCGTCGTCAAGGACGTGTGCCGGACGGAAGGCAACACGGTGGTCGGCGTGATCTCCGAACGCGACGTGGTGCGCGGCCTCGTCGAACGCGGCCCGGCGATCCTCGTCCTTCCGGTTTCGGAGCTGATGACCCGCAACCCGGTGGTCTGCCAGTCCTCGGACTCGCTGCACCATGTGTTGACGCTGATGGACGAGCACGCCATCCGTCACGTCCCGGTGCTCGACGACGGCACCCTGGTCGGCGTGGTCAGCGTGCGCGATCTCATCAAGAACCGCCTGCTGGCCGACGCCGCCGCGCCCGAACTGGCGGCCGGGGCCGCCGGCGAGCGTTGGGACCGTCCGGCAGCGGTGAGCCATTGAGGAGGCCGCGCCGGACGACGGCGCCGACCACCCGGAGAACAGCGCCGGCTCGCGGCGCTCCGCCTCCCCCGTGCGGGACCGAGGTGGAGCGCCGCTGTCGCGCGTGGGAAGGGAAGGGGACAACCCGTGAGCACCATCATCGTCACCCATGAGGACTGTCTGGCCCACGACACCGGCCTCGGCCATCCCGAGCGCCCGGACCGCCTCACCGCCGTGTGGAAGGCGCTGGATCGCGAGCCGTTCCGCCGCCTGGCGCGGCGCGAGGCGCCGCTGGCGACCCCGGAGCAGCTGAAGGCCGTCCACGATGACGACTACGTCGACCTGATCCTGGAGGCCTTCCCGGATCGCGGCACGGTGCGGCTCGACGCCGACACGGTGCTGTCGCCGGGATCGCGGGGGGCGGTGCTGCGCGCCGCCGGCGCGGTGTGCGCCGCCGTCGACGCCGTCGTGGCGGGCGAGGCGGACAACGCCTTCTGCGCCGTGCGGCCCTGCGGCCACCACGCCGAACAGGCCCGGCCCATGGGATTCTGCGTCTTCAACAACGTCGCCGTCGGCATGGCGCACGCCCGCAACCGCCACGGCATCCGGCGGATCGCCTGCGTCGACTTCGACGTCCATCACGGCAACGGCACCCAGGCGATGTTCGCCGACGACGCCGACTGCCTGTTCGCCTCCACCCACCAGTCGCCGCTCTATCCCGGAACCGGCGCGGAGAGCGAACGCGGGCGCTACGGCACGGTGGTCAACGTGCCGCTGCCGCCGGGTGCCGGCGGCGAGGCCTTCGCGTCCGGCGTGGAGCGGCGCATCCTGCCGGCCCTGGAGGTGTTCAAGCCGGAGCTGCTGTTCATCTCCGCCGGCTTCGACGCCCACGTCGACGACCCGCTGGCGAGCCTGGAGTTCGAGGCGGAGGACTTCGCCTGGGTGACGCGGGCGCTGGTGGACGTGGCGCGGCGCCACTGCGGCGGGCGCATCGTCTCGGTGCTCGAGGGGGGCTACGACCTCGACGGCCTGGCCGACGGCTGCGCCGCCCACGTGGCCGAGCTGGCGGCGGCCTGAGGGGCGGCCGCGGGACGACGCGGGCCACGGCTTCGTCGGCAACGCCCGGACCGCGCATCACCGACGGAGCCGGGGGCGACGAAGCCGGGGGATGACGCCGACGGCCGCCATGGGGCGCTGCCCTGGGGGGGCCGCTGTCGTGTGCCGGCGTCGTGCGCCGGGCGCTGACGGCGGTGCCCAGCCGTCCCCATTCCGTATAGCCGGACCGGGATGATCAGCAACACGATCGAGCGCGCCGCGAGCCGTCGGCCAGACACACGCAGCGCCGGGCCGGATGCGCGAAAAAAATCCCCCGGACGCGCGGACGCTCCGGGGGAGTGCAGGGAGAATCTACCGGGAGGAAGCCATGTAGACCCGGTGCCGTTCTACCCTCTTTCGGATGGTTGGCACCACCCCGCATTCAGAATACCAGCCATGCAAATACGAAATTTGGTATACCAATGCAGGGTGATCGGTGCGCTCTCCAGCACTCAGCGGCGACCGGCCGGTTCCGGTGGCGACGCCGGCGGCGCCGGCATCAGGAGAGCCCGGCCCTGTCCCGTCTCCCGGAACCATTCGCGGCGGCGGCTGTCGCAATCCGACTGCGCATGATCTTTCCGCGGTCCGGGCACGGCAGCGCGAATCCTCGGGCGATCGCGCCGGCGGCCTGGCGGATCGGCTCCGCCGGCGGCGGATGTCGGCGGCAAATACAGTTTGCGACCCCCACAAAGCCGCTTGCAGGCATTCGGCATCTGGTATACCGTATCACCAATCCAAGCCCGCGGCGACGGGAGGGGTGCGCGGTCCCGGGCGGATGCCGACGGGCCGGCACCCGACAGGCATACGGGGTCAGGGGCGGCATGGAACGGCTGAGCTTCGCGGTCAAGCGCCTGGATCAGGGCACGAGCTTCAAGGCGAAGGCGTACATGGCGCTGCGTCAGGCGATCACGCAGATGGACATCTACGGGCACGACGGGGAGATCCGGTTGGACGAACGCCAGCTCTGCGAGGCGCTGGGCGTCAGCCGCACCCCCGTGCGCGAAGCCATGGCCCTGCTCGAGCAGGAGGGCTTCATCCGCTCCCAGCCCCGCCGCGGCATCTTCGTCGTCCGCAAGACGAAGGCGGAGATCATCGAGATGATCACCGTCTGCGCGGCGCTCGAAGGCATGGCGGCCCGCCTCGTCGTCGAGCGCGCGGACGACGCCGAGATCGGCCGGCTGGCGGAGCCGATCAAGGCCTTTCCCAACACGCCGGCGGACGGTCAGGTCGGCGACTATTCCGACGCGAACGTCTCCTTTCACCAGCGGCTCGTCCAGGCGTCGGGCTGCGGGATGATCGGCGAGATCACCGAGCGGTTCTTCGTCCACATGCGGGCGATCCGCAAGGTCACCATGCGGACGGGCGGGCGTGCCGACCGGTCGATCGCCGAACACCACGACATCATGGAAGCCCTCGAGAAACGCGATGCCGACCTCGCGGAGCGGCGGGTGCGCGAGCACACGCTCGGCCTGGCGCGCTACGTGGAACAGCACTGCGATTTTCTCGACTGACCGATTTGAATCTTCAGGAGCTCGGGGAGGATCTACCCTTATGTCAAACGCGGCTGCAACAATGGTCAAGAACCAAGCCACGGACGCACCTGCCGTCGACCAGCAGCAGGCGCTGACCGACGGCTTCCAGCTCGTCATCGACGCGCTCAAGCTCAACGGCATCGAGAACCTCTATGCCGTGCCCGGCATTCCGATCTCGGACCTGCTGCGCATGGCGCAGGGCGAGGGCATGCGCGTCATCTCCTTCCGGCATGAGCAGAACGCCGGAAACGCCGCCGCGATCGCCGGCTTCCTCACGAAGAAGCCGGGCGTCTGCCTCACCGTCTCGGCCCCGGGCTTCCTCAACGGCCTGACGGCGCTGGCGAACGCCACCACCAACTGCTTCCCGATGATCCTGATCAGCGGCTCGTCCGAGCGCGAGATCGTCGACCTGCAGCAGGGCGACTACGAGGAGATGGACCAGCTCGCCATCGCCAAGCCGCTGTGCAAGGCGGCGTTCCGCATCCTGCACGCCCAGGACATCGGCATCGGCGTGGCGCGCGCCATCCGCGCCGCCGTGTCCGGCCGTCCGGGCGGCGTCTACCTCGACCTGCCGGCCAAGCTGTTCTCGCAGGTGATGGACGCGGCCGAGGGTGCGAAGTCGCTGGTCAAGGTCGTCGACCCGGCGCCGGCCCAGCTGCCCGCCCCGTCCGCCGTCGCCCGCGCGCTCGACGTGCTGAAGGGCGCCAAGCGTCCGCTCGTCGTCCTCGGCAAGGGCGCCGCCTACGCCCAGGCCGACGAGGAGATCCGCACCTTCATCGAGAAGAGCGGTCTGCCCTTCCTGCAGATGAGCATGGCCAAGGGCCTGCTGCCGGACACCCATCCGCAGTCGGCCGGTGCGGCGCGCTCGATGGTGCTGAAGGACTCCGACGTCGTCCTGCTCGTCGGTGCCCGCCTCAACTGGCTGCTCTCCCACGGCAAGGGCAAGAGCTGGGGCGAGCCCGGCTCGAAGAAGTTCATCCAGATCGACATCGAGCCGCGGGAGATGGACAGCAACGTCGAGATCGTGGCGCCGGTCGTCGGTGACATCGGCTCCTGCATCTCGGCGCTCCTCCAGGGCATCGACGGCTCCTGGAAGGCCCCGTCGGCCGACTGGACCAACGGCATCAACGCCCGCAAGGAAGCCAACATCGCCAAGATGGCGCCGAAGCTGATGCGGAACGCGGCGCCGATGTGCTTCCACGGGGCGCTCGGCGCGCTGCGCCGGGTCGTCAAGGAGCGGCCCGACGCCATGCTGGTCAACGAGGGCGCCAACACCCTCGACCTCGCCCGCGGCATCATCGACATGTACCAGCCGCGCAAGCGTCTGGACGTCGGCACCTGGGGCGTCATGGGCGTCGGCATGGGCTACGCCGTCGCGGCCGCCGTGGAGTCCGGCAAGCCGGTGCTGGCGGTCGAGGGCGACAGCGCCTTCGGCTTCTCCGGCATGGAGGTGGAGACGATCTGCCGGTACAACCTCCCGGTCTGCATCGTCATCTTCAACAACAACGGCATCTATCGCGGCACCGACGTCAACCCGACGGGCGGCAGCGATCCGTCGCCGATGGTGTTCGTGCCGGGCTCCCGCTACGACAAGATGATGGAGGCCTTCGGCGGCGTCGGCGTCCACGTGACGACGCCGGACGAGCTGTACCGCGCCGTCAGCGAAGCCATGGACTCCGGCAAGCCGACGCTCGTCAACGCGGTGATCGACCCGGCGGCCGGCACCGAGAGCGGCAACATCGGCAGCCTCAACCCGACCAGCTCGGTCCGCAAGATGCCGTCGTAGCGACGGCGGTTCCACAAGCGGGGAGAACGCGGCCTGCCTTTGCCCGGCAGGCCGCGTCGGACAAGAACAGCGTGCAAAAAAGGAGAGGGATGAAGATGGGCAAAGCTCTTGAAGGTGTGCGCATTCTCGACTTTACCCATGTTCAGTCGGGTCCCACCTGCACGCAGCTTCTGGCGTGGT
>NZ_JBPJSP010000057.1:0-14706 GCF_051225715.1 Azospirillum sp. ST 5-10 | reverse complement strand
CTGGTCGCCGGCACCGCCACCTTCGCCGGCGGCCCGGACACGTACGCCGCGAACATCGCCCGCCTGCGGGGATAGGCCGGGCCCGGAACGCGAACGTCCGGAGAGTGAAGGTTCCGCGGCCTTTGACTCGTCCGCCCTTCGCGTTCCGATGTCGCGCCGGCCAGGAAACGATACCCCGTCCGATTCCCGGCGCACCGCCCTCTGGGACGTGAACCAAAGCGCATTCCCGCCGTTAAACCTCCGGGCATTGACTTGGCCCCCATACGGAGGGAGAGCGGAATGGAAATCCTTTGGACGATCATCATCGGCCTGGTCGCCGGCGTCATCGCCAAGCTGCTGATGCCCGGGCGCGATCCCGGCGGATTCATCATCACGACCCTGCTGGGCATCGCCGGTGCGTTCCTCGCCACCTGGCTGGGCGCCGCCGTCGGCTGGTACCGGGCGGGTGAAGGGGCCGGCCTGATCGGCGCCATCGTCGGCGCCTTCATCATCCTGGCGATCTACCGGATGGTCGCCGGGCGCCGCACCACCTGAGGTGACGGCCGGGCGGCGCCTGCGGCGCCGCCCCCGCCCCCGGCCCACAGGCGCCGGCCCTCAGGCGCGGGCGACGGGGGTGGGCATGAAGACGACGCGCGAGATGGCGTCGCGGATGGCGGCCCCGGTGAAGGGCTTGCGGACGATCTGGCCGAGGTGCCGCGCTCCCAGCTCCTCCAGGTCGCCGTCGAAGGCGGTGACGAAGATGGTGCGCAAGGTGCGCTGCTCGCGCAGGCGGCGGGCGATGGCGATGCCGTTGTCGCCGTCCGCCAGCCGCACGTCGAGCAGCGCCAAGGTGGGTTGCGCCGACTGCAGCAGCTCCAGCGCCTCCCGCTCGTTGGCCGCCGTGCCGCACAGGACGTGCCCCATGTCGGCGACCACCGATCCGATCTCCATCGCCAGGATGGGGTTGTCCTCCACCACCAGCACACGCTGGGTCAGGGCGTCGCGCACGGCGTCGCGCGCCCGGTTCAGCATGTCCGCGGCGCCGGCGGGCGTGATCTGCATGACCTTCGCCAGTTCCGCCGCCCCCAGTCCCTCGAGGGTCGCCAGCAGATAGACGCGCCGCTGATCCTCCGGCAGCAACGCCAGCGCCCGCTCGATGGGATGGGGCGACGCCGCGGGACGGCCCCCGTCCTCGTCGAACAGCAGATGCAGGAGCGCATACAGCGCCGCCCGCGATCCGTCGGCCAGACCGAAGCGGGTCGGCGCCATGACGGCCACCTCGACCGCGCCGGTCACGAGATCGTCGCCGCTTTCGGTCGCCCCGGTGAGGGCGCGCGCGTAGCGCCGCAAATAGGGCAGATGCTCGTAGAGCTGTCGTGAATAGACTCGCATATCCTACCGTTTCGTGCCCGTTGGCGCCCGCTCCGGCCGGCGCGATTAACCGGTCGTTAACCTATCACGGCGCCGAAGGGGCGCGAACCGGAAAAATGGCCGACCCCCGCCTATCCGATGGGGAATGGATCACCGCGCCTCCTCGCGCAGCCGGCGCGAACGCCACTGCCACGGCTTCTCGATCCTGCCCGACCACAGCCCCAGCCGCTTGCTCTGGGCGTAGGCCTCGCTCTTCTGGTAGGCCGAGGTCAGGCTGCGGTAGGCGAAGGCCCAGCCGCGCGACACCATCGCCGCGCCGAGGTTGACGCCGCGCACACGGCACTCGCCGATGAGCCGGCCGTTGCGGTCCCGCTCGGCGACGGTGCAGTCGACCTCGTTCCCCTTCACCATCGTCTCCAGCACGGCGGTGGCGATGCGGAAGCAGTCGAAGGAGCTGCCGTAGCGGTTCTGGCAGGTCTGGCCGGGATCGGGCGCGTCGATGCCCATGAGCCGCACCGGCGTGCCGGCGACCGCCAGCAGGTCCCCTTCCAGCGCCACCGCCTCCCCCGTCATGCGGGTGTTCGGGTAGTTGGGCGTGCCGCCGCCCTGCGCCGCCGCCGGCGGGACGCCCGCCGCCAGCACGACCACGGCCACGGCCACGACCACGGCCACGACCGCGGCCAGGACGGCCCGCTCAGAGAAGGGACGGTTGGGCATCGAAGGGCTCGATGCAGCCGGGATCGTCGTGGCGCACGTTGTTGACGCGCGGCGACACCGGCTGCGCCTCCAGGGCGGCGTCGGGGGCCGGCCGCAGCAACGCCGCGACGTCCGGCAGCGGGGTCGCCGGATCGAGCCAACGGTCGTAGTCGGCCGGGTCCAGCACCACCGGCATGCGGTCGTGCAGACGCGCCAGCGCCGCGTTCGCCACCGTGGTGACGATGGTCACGGTCTCCAGCGGGGCCGGCAGCGGCTCGCCCCTGGGGCCCGGCCAGCGCTCCCACAGGCCGGCCAGGGCGAAGGGGGTCCGGTCGGGGCGGCGGATGACGTAGGGCTGCTTGCGCTTGCCGCCGTCGACGGCCAGCCACTCGTAGAAGCCGTCCGCGGGCACCAGGCAGCGCCGCTGCCGGAACGCCGCGCGGAACGCCGGCTTCTCCGCCACGGATTCGCCGCGGGCGTTGATCATCCGGGAGCCGACGGAGGGGTCCTTGGCCCAGGATGGCACCAGTCCCCAGCGCGCCGCGGCGAAGCGACGGGCGCCGCCCTCCAGGCGCACGGTGGCGACGTCCTGGGTGGGAGCGATGTTGTAGCGGGGCGCCAGGTTCGGCCGCTCGGCGAAGCCGAAGGCCCGCTGCAGTTCGGCGAGCGGTGTCGCCAGGAGGATGCGTCCGCACATGGCGGGCAGCTTGTCGGGTTCGCGCCGGCTTGGCAACCCGGCCGAACGGCACCGGCCGGAAGGGTCCGTCCGGCGCGGCCGCCGCGGGCCTTTCCCGCCGCGGCGCGGGGACCTATGTTGCCCGGGAGCCACCACGCAGCGAGACGCCCATCATGCAGAAATTCGGCATCGGACAGGCCGTCCCCCGCACCGAGGACCCGCGGCTGCTCACCGGCCGCGGCCGCTACACCGACGACGTTTCCCTGCCCGGCCAGACCTGGGCGGCCTTCGTCCGCTCGCCCCACGCCGACGCGCTCGTGCACGGCGTCGACACGGCCGAGGCGGCCGCCGCGCCCGGCGTGCTCGGCGTCTTCACCATCGCCGACCTCGACGCCGACGGCATCGGCGCCATTCCCTGCCAGGCGACGGTCAGGAACCGCGACGGCAGCGCCATGGCGACCCCGCCGCGCCCGGTGCTCGCCCGCGACCGGGTGCGCCACGTCGGCGAGGCGGTGGCGATGGTGGTGGCGGAGTCCCTGGACGCCGCGCGCGACGCCGCCGAACTGGTGATGGTCGACTACGAGGACCGGCCGGCCGTCACCGGCCTCGCCGAGGCGCTGGAGCCGGACCGGCCGCAGCTGTGGGACGAGGTGCCGGGCAACCTCGCCTTCGATTGGGAGAAGGGCGACGCCGCCGCGGTGGAGGCGGCCTTCGCCGGGGCGGCCCGGGTGGTGGCGCTCGACCTCGTCAACAACCGGGTGGTCGCCAACCCGATGGAGGGACGGGCCTGCGTGGGCGCGGTGGAGGAGGAGACCGGCCGCCTGCTCCTCTACGTCTCCAGCCAGGGCGTGCACAGCATGCGCGCCCAGCTCGCCGACGCCCTGTTCAAGCTGCCCAAGGACCGCATCCGCGTCATCACCCCCGACGTCGGCGGCGGCTTCGGCATGAAGCTGTTCATGTATCCGGAATACGCCGCCTGCCTGTGGGCGGCGCGCCGGCTGAACCGGCCGGTCAAGTGGGCCGCCGAACGCACCGAGGCCTTCCTCAGCGACGACCACGGGCGTGACCACCTGACCCGCACCGAACTGGCGCTCGACAAGGACGGCCGGTTCCTGGCGATGCGCGTGAACACGCTGGCCAACATGGGCGCCTACCTCTCGAACTACGGGCCCTTCGTGCCGACCGACCTGTACGCGCCGATGTTCGCCGGCTGCTACCGCACGCCCCTCCTGTACGTCCGGGTGAAGGGCGTCTACACCAACACCCAGCCGGTCGACGCCTACCGCGGCGCCGGCCGCCCGGAGGCGGCGTACGCGCTGGAGCGCTCGGTCGACCACGCGGCGCGCGCGGCGGGGCTGGACCCGGCGGAGATCCGCCGGCGCAACTTCATCCCGCCGGACGCCATGCCCTACGCCACGCCGCTCGGCAAGACCTACGACAGCGGCGACTTCGCGCGGAACCTCGAGGACGCGCTGCGGCTGGCCGACGTCGCCGGAGCGGACGCCCGCAAGGCCGAGGCCCGGGCGCGCGGCCGCCGCCGCGGCATCGGCATCTCCACCTACATCGAGGCGTGCGCCGGCGGCGGTCCGGAGCAGGCGACGGTGGAGATCCTGAAGGACGGCCGCGCCGTTCTGATGATCGGCACCCAGAGCAACGGCCAGGGCCACGAGACGGCGTACAAGCAGATCCTCGCCGACCGCCTCGGCATCGCCCCCGGCGACATCGAGGTGGTGCAGGGCGACACCGACCGCGTCTCCTGGGGCAGCGGCACCGGCGGGTCGCGCTCGGTCCCGGTGGGCGGCGCGGCCCTGTCGAAGGGCATCGACCAGGTGGTCGCCAAGGCCACCGACGTCGCCGCCGAGCTGCTGGAGGCCGCCGCCGTCGATCTCGAGTTCGCCGGCGGCGTCTTCACCATCGCCGGCACCGACCGCACGGTGTCGCTGAAGCAGGTCGCCGAGAAGGCGGCCGGGATGGGCGCCGTGGCCTTCTCCGAGCGCGCCCGCTGGTCGCCGCCGGCCGACACCTTCCCCAACGGCTGCCACGTCTGCGAGGTCGAGGTGGATCCCGACACCGGGATGGTCGAGGTGGCGCGCTACACCGTGGTCGACGACTTCGGCACCGTGGTCAACCCGCTCCTGCTGAAGGGCCAGGTCCACGGCGGCGTGGTCCAGGGCATCGGCCAGGCGCTGCACGAGCGGGTGGTGTTCGATCCCGAGTCCGGCCAGCTGCTCACCGGCTCCCTCATGGACTACGGGCTGCCCCGCGCCGCCGACGCGCCGCCGGTGACGGTGGAGCTGAACTGCGTGCCCTGCGCCACCAACGCGCTCGGCATGAAGGGCGCCGGCGAGGCCGGGGCGATCGGTGCCCCGCCGGCCATCGTCAACGCCATCGTCGACGCGCTGGCCGAGTACGGGATCGCCCACCTCGACATGCCGGCGACGCCGGAATACCTGTGGCGGCTGATCCGGAACGCGCGGGGCCGCCAGGCGGCGTGACCGCCGCCCTCACCCGCCCACCCGCCCGGCACCGCCGGGCGGGTGGGCGGGCGTCGCGTCACAGCGCGGCGAGGATCGCGTCGGCCGAGGAGACCTCGAACTTGCCCGGCGCCTCGACCGCCAGATGGGTCACCTTGCCATCCTTGGCCACCAGGGCGAAGCGCTGGCCGCGGGTGCCGAGGCCGTAGCCCGAGCCGTCCATGGTCAGGCCGAGCGCCTGGGTGAAGGTGGCGTTGCCGTCCGGCAGCATCAGCACCTTGCCGTCGGTCTCGCTCTTCTCGCCCCACACCTTCATCACGAAGGGGTCGTTGACGGCGAGGCAGACGACGGTGTCGACGCCCTTGGCCTTCAGGGCCTCGGCCTGCTGCACGAAGCCCGGCAGGTGCTTCATCGAGCAGGTCGGCGTGAAGGCGCCCGGCACCGAGAACAGGACGACCGTCTTGCCCTTGAAGATCTCGTCGGTGGTGATCTCCTGCATGCCGTTGTCGGTCAGGTGCTTCAGCGTGACGGAGGGAACGGTGTCGCCAACCTGGATGGACATGGGGTCTCTCCCTGATTCGGTGTTGTGTCCCGCCGACAGGTTCTAACGGCCGTCCCGCCCCCCGGCAAGGTCCGTCGCGGCCGTTCCGCCAGACGGGATAAGCCTATAAGCACGTTTGCCCCGGCCGGGCCACCGTGGCCCGGCCGGGGCGAACGTGCGGACTCCGTGGTCTTGCAGGATGTCCGGGTCCGCCCACGGTGGGCGGACCCGGACATCCTGCTTATGGACGGCCGGCGGCGCGGTCGAGGGCGTCGATCACCGCCCCCTCGCTCAGGAGTTCGGGAAGGACCACGCCGTCGGGGGCGCCCGGGCCGTAGACGACGTTGAAGGGAATGCCGTAACGGCCGTAGCGGGCGAGATAGGCGGAAATCCGCTCGTCCGGCCTGGTCCAGTCGGCCCGCATGGCGACGATGCCGCCGTCGGCGGCGCGCAGCCGCTCGGCCACCGCGCCGCGCTCCACCACCAGCTTCTTGTTGGCCTGGCAGGTGATGCACCAGTCGGCGGTGACGTCGACGAAGACCGTCCGCCCCGCCGCCACCAGGCCGCCGATGGCGGCCTCGTCGAAGACGGCCCATTCCGCCGCCCCGGCGACCGGCGCGGCGTCGGCCTCCTGGCCGAAGTGGGCCGGAACGACGAAGGCGGCGAGCGTCACCAGGCCCGCCAGGGCCGCCCCGGCCCAGCGCATCCGCCGGTGCAGCATCCGGCCCAGGGCGAGCACCAGCAGCAGGGCGACCATCAGCGCCGCCACCAGGCCGGCCACCGCGCCGCCGACCTGCACCGCCAGCACCGTCAGCAGCCACACCCCGGTCAGGGCCAGCGCGCCGCCCATCACCCGGCGCAGGCCGACCATCCACCGCCCCGGCCGCGGCAGGCGCCGCGCCAGGCCGGGAAACGCCGCGACCAGCAGGTAGGGCAGCGCCAGGCCGACGCCGAGGGCCGCGAAGACCATGACGATCTCGAGCGGCCCGTTGGCCAGCGCGAAGCCGACGGCGGTGCCGAGGAACGGAGCCGAGCACGGGGTCGCCAGCAGGGTGGCGAAGGCGCCGGTCACGAAGGGACCGGCCAGCCCGTGCCCCTCCTCGGGACCGGCCAGCGCGTCGGCGATCAGGCGCGGCAGCGGAATCTCGAACAGCCCCCAGAGGTTGGCGGCGAACAGGGTCACCAGGACCACCATGAAGACCAGGAACAGCGGCTGCTGGAACTGGATGCCCCAGCCCACCGACGCCCCCGCCGCCTTCAGCCCGATCATCGCCGCCGCCAGCACCAGGAACGAGGCGACGATCCCCGCGGCGCTCGCCAGGAAGCCGGCCCGCACCGCGGCCGGCGCGCGGCCGGCGCCGCCGTGCTGCACAACCGACACCAGCTTCAGCGACAGGACCGGCAGCACGCAGGGCATCAGGTTGAGGATGAGGCCGCCCAGCAGCGCCACCGCCAGCATCGGCAAGAGGGCCGGCGCCGGCGCCCCGCCCGGCGCGAGGCGGGCCGTGCCGCCCGCCGGCACCCCCGCGGCGACGGTCGCCGCCGCTTCCATGGCTCGGGCGCCGTCCACCACCGTCACCATCGCCGCGCGGCCGGCGAGGTCCAGGCCGGCCGGCGGCTGCGACGCCTCCAGGCGCAGCGTCGCCACCCGGTCGCCGTCGGAGAAGCTCACCTCGGGCGCCGTGAAGGCGACGGGCGGGTCCATCTCGACGAAGACGTCGGGCGACACCAGCGGCTCGCGCGCCGCCACCTGCACCGCCAGCACCGCCCCGTCGGCGCCGATGGCGCGGACCTCCAGCCCGGCGGCCCGGCCGTCGCCGGGCACGCTCGATTCGGCGCGCGCCACCGTGTTGGCCTCCGGCCCCGGAGTCGCCGGCCCGGAGGGCAGCGCCAGCGACACGTCGACCCGCTGCGGAATGCACAGCTCGGCGCAGACCAGCAGGTCCACGGCGGCGCGCAGGTCGACCGCAGCGCCGGGGACGTCCGGCACGGCGTCGATGGGAAAGACGACCTCGTCCTCGTAGCCGACCGTCTCGATGCCGAGCGTCGTCATGCGGTGCGGCGCCGGATAGCGCAGGGTCGCGTCCTTCAGGTTGGCCGAGCCGTCCCACGCCAGGCGCGGCGGCAGGCCGGCGTCGCCGGGCGAGCGCCAGTAGGTCTTCCAGCCCGGCTCCAGCCGGACCTCCAGCGCCAGCGGGATGCGCCCCCCCTCCCCCGTCGCCTCGACGGCGGCGATCAGACGCGCCTCGACCGGGCCGGCCTTGCTCCACGGGCCGGCGGCGGCGAGCGCCGTCCCCGGAAGGCCGAGGAGCAGGAACGAAAGGATGGCGACGGCAAACCTTTTCATCGCGGGCGCTGTTCTCTATCTGCTATCGAAGCGGCGTCGGCCGCTCCCTATAATTGGTGACAAGCTTCGTCCCGTGCTGTCACACTCGGTGACGGCGGCCGCGGGGGACCGGAGCCCCGGGCTTTCCCGCCCAGGAAAGAAGGATAACCGCCCATGCCGTACTCGACCAAGCCCCCCGAGTACCTCACCGGCCAACTCCTCATCGCCATGCCGACGATGTCCGATCCGCGGTTCCAGCGCACCGTCATCTACGTGTGCGCCCACAACGCCGACGGCGCTATGGGCTTGGTCGTCAACAAGCTGTTCGGCTCCATCACCTTCACCGACCTGCTCGACCAGCTCGGCATCGAGCACGCCACCTCCGGCGTCAACATGCCGGTGCATTATGGCGGTCCTGTGGAATCGGGCCGCGGATTCGTGCTGCACACCACCGACTACGTGCGCGAGGGCACGCTTCTGGTGGACGACGACGTGGCGCTCACCGCCACCATCGACATCCTGCGCGCCATTTCCGAGGACCGCGGCCCGAAGCAGAGCATCCTGCTGCTCGGCTACGCCGGCTGGGGGGCCGGCCAGCTCGACGCGGAGATGCAGGCCAACGGCTGGCTCAACGTGCCGTGCGACGAGAAGCTGCTGTTCGACCAGGATCTCGACACCAAGTGGGAGCGCTCCATCGCCAAGCTGGGCGTCAGCGTCTCCATGCTGTCCGGCGAGGCCGGGCACGCCTGAGCCGGATCAGCCGGCCAGCACCAGGATGTCCTCGCGCCCGGGGGGCCGATCTCGATCCGCGCCAGCGCCGCCGCCACGCCGGCTCCGTTGCCGTCGGCGTCGAAGACAGGACGCCCGGGGCCGTGTCGAAGACGAAGGCGGCGTCGGCGGTCGACGGCCGGTGCTGGGCGACGTTCGGCCCCGAGCGTGAAATCGGCGATGGCGTCGACGCCTTCATCCGCCGAGCCGATGCGGAACGGGTCCGCCCCCGGGTCCGACCGTATGAAACGGGAAGGGCCGGCGTTCAGGCGCGGCCGGAGGCGAGTTCCAGCGCGACGCCGCGCGCCTGCATGAATTCGGGAAGGCGGCTGACCAGGCGCGGGCCGTCGTAAACGGCCCAGCTGCTCTGGAACCCGGCCTCCTCATAGCGCAGATCGACCTGCTTGGCACCGCGCCGCAGCGAGAAGTGGCGCGCCGACTCCTGCGTCCACGTGAACTTTTCTGTCATAACAGCCTCGATAATCGAGCGAATGTTGCCTGGAATGGTAGTCCCCAAGGGTTAAAGCTTGTTTAAGAGGGGCGCTCCGACCAACCCCGCACTGGGGGTAGGCTACCCCGTCCGACGGCGACCGTGTCAGCCGTGCCACTCTTCCTGGAGGATCGCGTAGAGCACGTGGTCGCTCCACGAGCCGTCGATGCGCAGGTAGCCGCGGGCGTAACCCTCGTGGGTGAAGCCGACCTTCTCCAGCAGGCCGCGGCTCGGCAGGTTGGAGGGCAGGCAGGCCGCCTCCACCCGGTGCAGGCCGAGCTGGCCGAAGGCGAAGTCGAGCACCAGCCGGGTGCCGCCGGAGATGTAGCCGGAGCGCGCGAAGGGCTGGCCGACCCAATAGCCCAGCGTCGCCATCTGCGCCACGCCGCGCCGGACGTTGGACAGGCCGATGCCGCCGACGAGCCGTCCGCCGGCGCGCTCGAACACGAGGAAGCTGTATCCTTCGTCGTCGCGCCACTCCTGGGCCTGGCGGCGCAGGCGCCGGGCGAAGGCGGTGCGGGTGAGGGCGTCGGCCGGCCAGGTCGGCTCCCACGGCGTCAGGAAGCCGCGCGAGACGGCCCGCAGGTCGGCCCACTCGCGCCAGTCCCGCGGCAGGGGCGGGCGGATGAAGCACAGCGGGCCGTCGAGCCTGACGGCGGGCGGGCTGATGAGCCCGCTCCCCAGCAGGCGCATCATCGACGGCTCTCAGGCCAGACGCGCGGCGATGCGGTCATAGCTCTCCAGCCGCGCCAGCGGCCCCAGCGCCGTCACGGTCGGGCGGCTGCACCGCAGGCGCCGCGCGACGCGGCCCACCGAGTCGCAGTCGACGGCGTCGATGCGGGCGACGATCTCCTCCACCGGCACCGGCCGTCCATAGGTCAGGAGCTGCTGGCCGAGCTGCTCGCAGCGCGACATGCTGCTCTCCAGGGCCATCAGCGTACCGGCCTTGAGCTGCGCCCGGGCCCGCGCCACCTCGTCCGCGCTCACCGCGTCGCCGACCTTGCGGATCTCCTCGCAGACCACCGGGATCAGCTCCGTCACCTCCTGGTCGCCGGTGCCGGCGTAGACGCCGAAGACACCGCCGTCGCGGTAACCACCGGAGAAGCTGTAGATGGAATAGACCAGCCCGCGCTTCTCCCGCACCTCCTGGAAGAGACGGGACGACATGCCGCCGCCGAGCAGCGTCGACAGCACGGAATGGGCGTAGAAGTCGGGGTCGTGCACCCCCACCCCGTCGAAGCCGAGCACCACGTGGAGCTGCTCCAGGTCGCGCTCCTCGCGGAAGTCGCCGCCGGCGTAGCGCGCCGGCTCCACCTCGGGCAGCGGCGTCGACGGCAGGTGGGCGAAGGCCTTCTCCGCCAGCGCCACGAAACGGTCGTGGTCGATCCGGCCGGCCGCCGACAGCACGATCGACGGTCCGGAATAGTGCCGCCCGACGTAGTCGACCAGGGCCGCCCGCGGCAGCGCGCCGACGATCTCGGCCGACCCCAGCACCGGCCGGCCGATCGCCTGGCCGGGGAAGGCGGTGGCCTGGAAATGGTCGAAGATGATGTCGTCGGGGGTGTCGGCGGCCTGGCCGATCTCCTGCAGCACGACGGTGCGCTCGCGCACCAGCTCCTCCTCGTCGAGCACCGAGTGCTGCAGCATGTCGGCGATGATGTCGAGGGCGAGTGCGGTGTCCTCGTGCAGCACCTTGGCGTAGTAGGCGGTGTGCTCGCGCGTGGTGTAGGCGTTGAGCTGGCCGCCGACGTCCTCGATCTCCTCCGAGATGCGGTAGGCGGAGCGGCGTTCGGTGCCCTTGAACAGCATGTGCTCGACGAGGTGGGCCACGCCGTTGACCGCCGCCGCCTCGTTGCGGGTGCCGACACCGACCCAGCAGCCGAGCGAGACCGTCTGCACGCCGGGCATGGTGTCGGTGGCGACCCGCAGGCCGTTGCCGAGGGTGGTGATGCGGACGCTGTTCATGCGGTCTCCGTGGCGGCGCGGGCGTGGCGGACGACGTAGTCCTGGACGGTCGCGAGGTCGTTGGGCAGCACGTCCAGCCGCTCCTCGCGCTCGTACAGGTCGGCCAGCCGCGGCGGCAGCGCCGGGCGTCGGCCGGTGGCGGACTCCACCGCGTCCGGGAACTTGGCGGGATGGGCGGTCGCCAGCACGACGGCCGGCACCGCCGGGTCGCGCGCGACGGCGCGGGCCGCGGCGACGCCGACGGCGGTGTGCGGATCGACGGCGTAGCCGCCGGTCCTCGCCCAGATGTCAGCGATGGTGGCCATGGTGGTCTCCTCGTCGACCCGGTGGCCGGCGAAGACCCCCAGGGCGTCGCCGAGCTGGGCGTCGGTCACGGCGAAGCGGCCGTCGGCGCGGAAGCGGCGCATCGTCTCCTCGACGGCGGCGCCGTCGCGGCCGTGCAGGTCGAAGAGGAGGCGCTCGAAGTTGCTCGAGATCTGGATGTCCATGCTGGGACTCAAGGTAGGCGTCACCGGCACCGTCGCCATGGTCCCGCTTTCGAAAAAGCGCGCCAGGATGTCGTTGGAGTTGGAGGCCACCACCAGCCGCTCGACGGGCAGGCCCATGGCCCGCGCGCCGTAGGCGGCGTAGACGTTGCCGAAGTTGCCGGTGGGCACCACGAAGGCGAGCGGCCGGTCCGGCGCCCCCAGCGCCACCGCGGCGGCGAAGTAATAGACGATCTGGGCCATGATGCGCGCCCAGTTGATGGAATTCACCGCCGACAGGCCGAGACGGTCGCGGAAGGCCGTGTCGTTGAACATCGCCTTCACCAGATCCTGGCAGTCGTCGAACGTCCCTTCGAGCGCGACGTTGCGCACGTTGGACGACAGCACGCTGGTCATCTGCCGGCGCTGCACCTCCGACGTGCGGCCGCGCGGGTGAAGGATGAAGATGTCGACGTTGGCGCGGTCGCGGCAGGCCTCGATGGCGGCCGAGCCGGTGTCGCCGGAGGTGGCGCCGACCACCGTCACCCGTTCGCCCCGCTTGGCCAGCACATGGTCGAACAGGCGGCCCAGCAGCTGCAGCGCCACGTCCTTGAAGGCGAGCGTAGGGCCGTGGAACAGCTCCAGCACCCAGGTGCGCTGGTCGAGCTGGACCAGCGGAGTCACCGCGGCGTGGTCGAATTCGGCGTAGGCGTCGCGCACCAGGGCGCGGAAGTCGTCCTCGGCGATGGCGCCGCCAAGGAAGGGCAGCATCACCCGGACCGCCACCTCCACATAGGGCAGGCCGCGCATCGCCCGGATCTCGGCGGCCGAGAACTGCGGCCAGCTCTCCGGCACGTAGAGCCCACCGTCACGGGCGAGCCCGGTCAGAAGGACATCCTCGAAGCCCAGGGCCGGGGCCGCGCCCCGCGTGCTGACGTACCGCAACGACCACTCTCCCACCGGAATGAGGGAGGGAAATTAGCGACTGCGGATCGCTCTTAGCAAGCGGCACCACCGGGACGCCGCCCTGCGCCGCGTCGCGGGGTGGCGTTCCCCGCACCCGAGCCTGCCCGAACGGGGTGGCGCGAACCAACGCGCTTGCTCTGCGGCAACCTGTCGCACTACAAACCCCACTCCCAAGCTCAACAATCCGTCGGGCGCGGTTTGCCGGGGTTTCCGCTGTGCGGCATGGTGCCGCGGCGGGCGCATGGAAAGCCTTGTAAGCCGTCACTCGAAAGGGCTAAATTTGAACTGCGGGAATTTGTCGCACGAGTGTGGTTATTTTCCGCGAGGCAGAGACGACCCGCCGGATACGCCCGGCCGAGCCCCGAGAACGGGGCCGCGACAACAGGGGCGACCGTACGGGTTCACGGGACGGGACGTTCGTGGTCCGCACCGAGGACCACGGCAACGAGAAGGGTTGGGGATGAAGAGGCACACCATCCGCGCCGCCGGCGTGGCGGCGCTTTCTTGCGCTTTCGGTTTGTGTGGCGGACTGTCTGGCGCGCTCGCCGATCAGCCCCGCCCCTGGCAGATGGGCCTGCAGGACAACGCGTCGCCGGTCATGGACCAGCTCACCAGCTTCCACAGCCTGCTGCTGGTGGTCATCACCGTGATCTCGGTGTTCGTGCTGGCGCTGCTGGGCTACGTCATCGTTCGCTTCAGCGCCAAGCGGAGCCCGCAGGCCACCAAGACCTCCCACAACACCCTGCTCGAGGTCGCCTGGACCGTGCTGCCGGTGATCATCCTGGTGGTGATCGCCGTGCCGTCGTTCCGTGTCCTCTACTTCCTCGAGCAGGTTCCCGAAGCCGAGATGACGCTCAAGGTGACGGGCCGCCAGTGGTACTGGGACTACGAGTACCCCGACCACGGCAACATCGCCTTCTCCAGCTACATGGTGCAGGAGGAGGACCTGAAGCCGGGCCAGCCGCGCCTGCTGGAGACGGACAACCGCGTCGTCCTGCCGGTCGACACCACGGTGCGCGTCCAGGTGACCGCCGGCGACGTGATCCACTCCTGGGCGATGCCCGCCTTCGGCATCAAGAAGGACGCCGTGCCCGGCCGTCTCAACGAGACGTGGGTGCGGATCGAGAAGGAAGGCGTCTACTACGGCCAGTGCTCGGAGATCTGCGGCGTCAACCACGGCTTCATGCCGATCGCCATCGAGGCCGTGTCCAAGGAGAAGTTCGCGCAGTGGGTCGAGCAGGCCAAGGTCGCCTTCGGCCCCGCCGAGGACCGGGAAGTCGCGCAGGCGCTGCCCGCCCGCTGACACGCCATCCGCCGATCGACAGCCAGAGACAAGCACGGCCGAGGGCCGATAAGAGGGACGAGATATGGGCAACGGAACCACGGGGAACCACGCCCCCCATCCGGGAGCGGGGGCCGGCGCGCACGGCGAGGCGCACCACGACCACCACACGCCAGGCTTCGTCGAGCGCTGGTTCTTCTCCACCAATCACAAGGACATCGGGACGCTCTACCTGATCTTCTCGGTGATCGCCGGCCTGATCGGCGGCCTGTTCTCGGTGATCATGCGCGCCGAGCTGCAGGAGCCGGGCATGCAGTTCATCGCCGACGGCCAGGTGTGGAACGTGCTGATCTCCGCCCACGGCCTGATCATGGTGTTCTTCGTGGTCATGCCGGCGCTGATCGGCGGCTTCGGCAACTGGTTCGTGCCGCTCATGATCGGCGCCCCCGACATGGCCTTCCCGCGCCTCAACAACATCAGCTTCTGGCTGATCGTCCCGGCCTTCCTGCTGCTGCTGAGCTCGGCCTTCGTCGGCCCCGGCGCCGGCACCGGCTGGACCATCTACCCGCCGCTGTCCAGCGTCACCGGCCACGCCGGCCCGTCGGTGGACATGGCGATCTTCGCCCTGCACCTGGCCGGCGCCTCGTCGATCCTCGGCGCGGTCAACTTCATCACCACCATCTTCAACATGCGCGCCCCCGGCATGAC
>NZ_JBPJSP010000056.1:0-15639 GCF_051225715.1 Azospirillum sp. ST 5-10 | reverse complement strand
TCGATCTTCGCCGGCTGGTACTACTGGATCGGCAAGATGTCGGGCCGCCAGTATCCGGAGTTCTGGGGCAAGGTGCATTTCTGGCTGACCTTCGTGGGCGCCAACCTGACCTTCTTCCCGCAGCACTTCCTGGGCACCGCCGGGATGCCGCGCCGCATCCCCGACTATCCCGACATGTTCGCGGGCTGGAACATGGTGTCGTCCTGGGGATCCTACATCGCCTTCACCGGGCACATCGTCTTCATCGGCCTGGCGATCTACACCCTGACCCGGGGCCGGCGGGTGGGCGCCAACTACTGGGGCCAGGGCGCCACCACCCTGGAATGGACGCTGAGTTCGCCGCCGCCGTTCCACCAGTTCGAGCGGCTGCCGACGGTGAAGTGATACCCCCGAGCCGAAGCCGCGACACACGGCCGCCCCACCCCGACCCTCCCCCGCCGTGCGGGGGAGGGAGTCGGCTGGTCCGCCCGACGGCGTGAGCGATACTGCCGTCGGCGCCCGGGGGCGGGGGCGGGGGCGGGGGCGGACGAGGCCGGCGCGCCCTCAGAAGGAGGAGCCGGGCTCCTTCAGGAACGCCTCCTCCTCCGGCGTGGAGGCACGGCCGAGGGCGGCGTTGCGATGGGGGAAGCGGCCGAAGCGCTCGATGACCCGCAGGTGGCGCTCGGCGAAATCGACGGGCACCGCCTCGCCGACCCGCTCCCGGTACAGGGTCACGGACAGGCGCTGGTCGTCGAGATCCTCGCTGTGCTCGAACGGCAGGTAGAGGAACAGCCGCTCGTCGGTGTTGCACTCCAGGTCGTAGCCCTGCTGCAGGACGTGGCGGGCGACGGCGCGCGCCTTGGCGTCGGTGGCGAAGGCCCGGGCGTCGCCGCGGAAGACGTTGCGCGGCACTTGGTCCAGCAGCACGCAGAGTGCCAAGCAGCCGTCGACGTCCTCGATCCAGTGGTCGAAGGCGCCGGCCGCCGCACGTTCGTACGGCTCCAGCAACGAATCGCGCACCGCCCGGTCGAAGCTGTCCGAACGCTTGAACCAGTACGGCTTGGTGGCGTCGTCGAACCAGAAGTCGACGATCTCGTCGATCAGCGTGTCCACCATCCTCTCCTCCCCGCCCCGCCGCACGCCGCCGAAAAAAGAACAGGGCGCCCGGGGGCGCCCTGTCCAGAGAAAACGCACGCGGACCGCAGCCCTCAGTGATGGACGGTGCTCCAAAGCTGGCGCTTGGCCGCGTACATCAGGCCGGCGAAGACGATCAGGAACAGGATCACCTTCACGCCCGTCTGCTTGCGGGTGTCCATGTGCGGCTCGGCCACGAAGGTCAGGAAGGTCGCCACGTCGTGGGCCTGCTGCTGCACCGTCGCCGCCGTGCCGTCGGCGTAGGTCACGCCGTCAGGCATCAGGATGTTGGGCATGCCCACCTGATGGCCGGGGAAGTACTCGTTGTAGTACATGCCGTCCATCAGCGTCACGCCTTCCGGCGGCGTGTCGTGGAAGCCGGTGAGGAAGGCGTAGAGGTAGTCCTCGCCGCCGACGCGGGCCTTGGCGATCAGCGACAGGTCCGGCGGCAGGGCGCCGTTGTTGGACGCGCGCGCGGCCTGGTCGTTGGGGAACGGGCTGGGGAAGCGATCGGCCGGAATGCCCGGACGATCGAACATCTCACCGGCGTCGTTCGGCCCGGCCTGCACGGTGTAGTCGGCGGCGATCGCCTTGAGCTGGTCCTCGTCGTAGCCGATCCCGGCCAGCGTCCGGATGGGGACCAGCTTCATGGAATGGCAGGTCGAGCAGACCTGCTTGTAGACCTGGAAGCCGCGCTGCGCCGACGCCTTGTCGATGGTGCCGAAGACGCCGGAGTGGGGCCAGCTCTGCTCGGGGATGTGCACGCCTTCGGACGCCGCGGCCGTGCCGGCCAGACCGAACGCCAGAGCCGCGGAGAGGAAAGCAGTCTTCAACGCGCGCATTAGGCCTTCTCCATGGGCTTGGCGTGGGCGCCGGCGGCGACGCGGCCGCCGCCCTTCAGGACGGGTTCGCTGATGCTGGCCGGCAGCGGAAGCGGACGCTCCATCTTGCCCAGCACCGGCAGCAGGATCAGGAAGTGGAAGAAGTAGTAGGCGGTGGCGATGCGGCCGATGGTCAGCCAGATGCCTTCGGCCGGCTGCGATCCGGCGTAGCCCAGCACCAGGGCGTCGAGGACCAGCACCCAGAAGAACTGGCGGTAGATCGGCCGGAACTTGCAGCTGCGCACCTTCGAGGTGTCGAGCCAGGGCAGGACGAACAGCACGGCGATGGCGCCGAACATGGCCAGCACGCCGCCCAGCTTGTCGGGAATGGCGCGCAGGATGGCGTAGAACGGCAGGAAGTACCATTCCGGCACGATGTGCGCCGGCGTCACCAGCGGGTTCGCCGGGATGTAGTTGTCCGGATGGCCCAGGTAGTTCGGCATGAAGAAGACGAAGGCGCAGTAGAGGATCATGAAGACCACCACCGCGAACAGGTCCTTCACCGTCACGTACGGGTTGAAGGGCACGGTATCCTGCGGCCCCTTGGCGTCGATGCCCAGCGGGTTGTTGGAGCCCGAGACGTGCAGCGCCGCGGTGTGGAGGATGACCACCGCGAAGATCACGAACGGCAGCAGGAAGTGCAGCGCGAAGAAGCGGTTGAGCGTCGGGTTGTCGACCGAAAAGCCGCCCCACAGCCAGGTGACGATGGGGTCGCCGACGAGCGGAAAGGCCGAGAACAGGTTGGTGATGACGGTGGCGCCCCAGAAGCTCATCTGGCCCCACGGCAGCACGTAGCCCATGAAGGCGGTGGCCATCATCAGGAGGAGGATGACGACGCCGAGCATCCACAGGATCTCGCGCGGCGCCTTGTACGAGCCGTAGTACAGGCCGCGGAACATGTGGATGTAGACGGCGATGAAGAACATCGACGCGCCGTTGGCGTGCATGTAGCGCAGCAGCCAGCCGTAGTTGACGTCACGCATGATGCGCTCGACGGACTCGAACGCGACGTGCGTGTTGGCGGCGTACTGCATGGCCAGCACGAGGCCGGTCGCGATCATGATCACGAGCATGACACCGGCGATCGCCCCGAACGCCCAGAGATAGTTGACGTTCCGGGGCATCGGGTATTCGTTGTACTCGTGATGCATCATCGTGAAGATCGGCAGGCGGCTGTCGATCCACTTCACGACGGGATTCTTGAACGCGGAGGCGTTTCCCTGAGCCATATCTTCTGGTCTCCCGATACCGAAGGCCGCTTAGCCGAGCTTGACCGAACCGTCGCCGATGAAAGCATACGGCGGCACGGGCAGGTTGGCGGGAGCCGGACCCTTGCGGATGCGGCCGGACGAATCGTAGTGCGAGCCGTGGCACGGGCAGAACCAGCCGTCGTAGTCGCCGCGCGGGTCGGTCGGCTTCTGCCCCAGCGGCACGCAGCCGAGGTGCGTGCACACGCCGACGACGATCAGCCATTCCGCCTGCTTGACCCGGGCGCTGTCCGGCTGCGGATCGCGGAGGTCGTCGACGTTGACGTCCTTGGCCTCCTGGATCTCCTTGTCGGTGCGGTGCCGGATGAAGACCGGCTTGCCACGCCAGGTGACCGTGATCGACTGCCCGACCTGGACCGGCGAGAGGTCGACCTCGATCGAGGCCAGCGCGAGGGTGTCGGCCGCGGGATTCATGCTGTCGATGAACGGCCAGACAGCCGTCGCGACTCCGACGGCACCCACGGCACCGGTAGCGAGATAGAGGAAATCACGGCGGGAAGTCCCCTCACCGCCGGGGGCCGCAGGGACACCCGTGCCGGACGGATGCGTGGTCTCAGCCATAAGCGTCATTCTCCTCAGGACAATTCGCGGCGCGTTGTCGGCGCCGGGTGAGCGTCGGACGTTCTTAGCCTTTCTCGGCTGTTCCTTCTCCGCCGGTCCGGATAGACCCGGTCACGCCGCATCGACCGGAAAGGGGTACTCAGCCATTGTGGTGCGGTATAGCGTCGCGCTGCTCCGTTGAAAAGCCTTATCCTCCGGACAATGTGTCGCGCGCACGGCGCGTGCGCGGCCAATAAATTAGGCAACCCTAATGGATTCGGATGCGCCTCGCCCTGATCGAACCGGACATCCCGCAGAACACCGGCACGCTGATGCGCCTGTGCGCCGCGCTGGGCGTTCCCATGGACATCGTCGAGCCCTGCGGCTTCCTGCTCGACGACCGCCGCCTGCGGCGCGCCGGCATGGACTATCTCGACCATCTCGACCTGACCCGCCACAGCTCGTGGGAGGCCTACCGCCGGGCGGACGCGCCGGGCCGACTCGTGCTGCTCACGACGCACGGCGCGATCCCCTACACCGCCTTCGCGTTCCGCGTCGACGACCGGCTGATGGTGGGCAGCGAGAGCGCCGGCGCCCCCGAGGCGGTGCACGCCGCCGCCGCCGCCCGGGTGGTCATCCCGCTGCGTCCCCCGGCCCGCTCGCTGAACGTTGCCATCGCCGCGGCGATGGTGTTGGGTGAGGCCCTGCGGCAGACGGCCGCACCGCCTGGAGACCGCCGATGACCGCCACCGCCCCGACCGACGCGCGCAAAGCGCGGGCCGCCGCCTGGTTCGCCGAGCTGCGCGACCGCATCTGCGCCGCCTTCGAGGCGCTGGAGGACGAGCTGGCCGACGGTCCCCACGCCGCCCTGCCCGCCGGGCGCTTCGAGCGCAAGGCCTGGCAGCGCCCCGACCACGGCGGCGCCGAGGGCGGCGGCGGCACCATGGCGATCATGCGCGGCCGCGTGTTCGAGAAGGTGGGCGTCAACATCTCCGTGGTGCACGGCACCTTCAGCCCGGAGTTCCGCGCCAGCATCCCCGGCGCCGCCGGGGACGGCCGCTTCTGGGCGGCCGGCATCAGCCTGGTGGCGCACATGCGCTCGCCGCTGGTCCCGGCCACCCACATGAACACGCGGCACATCGCCACCACCCAGGCCTGGTTCGGCGGCGGCGCCGACCTCACCCCCACCTTTCCCGACGAGGCCGACACGCAGACCTTCCACGGCGCCCTCAAGGCGGCCTGCGACCGCCACGACCCCGGCTACTACCCCAAGTACAAGGAGTGGTGCGACCGCTACTTCTTCCTGCCCCACCGCGACGAGACCCGGGGGGTCGGCGGCATCTTCTACGACAACCTCGACAGCGGCGATTGGGAGGCCGACTTCGCCTTCACCCGCGACGTCGGGCTGGCGTTCCTGGAGGCCTATCCCGCCATCGTCCGCCGCCACATGCACGAGGCGTGGACGCCGGAGCAGCGCGAGGCCCTTCTGGTCAAGCGCGGCCGCTACGTGGAGTTCAACCTGCTGCACGACCGCGGCACCGTCTTCGGCCTGAAGACCGGTGGCAACACCGAGGCCATCCTGATGAGCCTGCCACCCGAGGTGAAGTGGCCCTGAACGGATTTCCGAACGCCGCCCGCACGGTGGTGGGCGAAGCCCGGAAGTCCCGCTCAGCCGCCGACGGTGCGGCGCTTCAGCTCGTCCAGCAGGGCCGCCCGGTCGGGCCGGAAGTCCGCGGCGATCCACCACGCCTCGACTTGGCGGAGCAGAGCCCCCATGCGCGGCCCCGGCGGCACGCCGAGCGCCATCAGGTCGCGGCCGGCGACGGGGAAGCGCAGCCCGTCCAGCTCCGCCACGGCCGCGAGCGCCGCCCGCACGGCGTCGAGCGGCAGCGGTCCGGGCGCCAGGACCGCCGCCCGGCGCACCAAGTCGCGCCGGCGGACGGGGTCGCCCAGCCGGTACAGCGCCCGGCGCCACGCCGCCGGGTCGCCGCCGGGGGGCACCGCCACCCGCGGCTCGGCCAGGTTGACGAGACGGTTGCGCTCGGCGTTGGAGAGACGCAGCCGGTCCGCCACCGCCAGCGCCGCCTCCTGCCCGCCGTCGAGGGCGGCGCCGAGGCGCAGCAGCGGGTCCGGCGGCTCGCCCAGGACGCGCTGCAGCAGCACCGCCCGGTCCAGCCGCCCGGCGCCGACCGTCGCCGGCAGCAGGTGGCCGATGATCCCGCGCCCCGCCATCAGCCGCCACACCGCCGCCGGGTCCGGCGCGGTGAGCAGGCGGAACAGCTCGCCGTGCACCCGTTCCCCCGACAGGGCCGGCAGCAGGGGCGCCAGTTCCGCCGCCGCGGCCAGCGCCTCGGCGTCCGCGGCACCGCGGCCGTAGTGGGCATGGAAGCGGAAGAAGCGGAGCAGCCGCAGCACGTCCTCGCGGATGCGCTGGCGCGCCGAGCCGACGAAGCGCACCCGCCCCGCCGCCATGTCGGCGAGCCCGCCGAACGGATCGTAGACGTCGCCGTCGGGCGTGCAGGAGAGCGCGTTCATGGTGAGGTCGCGGCGCGCCGCGTCCTCCTTCCAGTCGTCGGTGAACTCGACCCGGGCATGCCGCCCGAAGGTCTCGACGTCGCGGCGCAGGGTGGTGATCTCGTAGTGCTGCCGGTTCACGACGGCGGTCACCGTGCCGTGGGCGATGCCGGTGGGGACCGCGGTCAGCCCGGCCGCCGTCAGCGCCGCCATGACCCGGTCCGGCGGCGCGTGGGTGGCGACGTCGATGTCCTTCACCGGCCGCCCCAGCCAGGCGTCGCGCACGCAGCCGCCGACGAAACGGGCGTCGATGCCGCCGGCGCGCAGCGCGTCGAGCACGGCCCGCGTCTCCGGCGCGGTCATCCAGGGTTGCGGCGCCAGGCGGCCGGCGGGTTTCTGCATGGAAGGTCCGTGGTCGAAGTGTCCGTGGTGGCGGCACGGGGCCCGAGCGACAATAGGACGCCGGCGCCGCCGCGGCGAGAGCGTTGAACCGCCGCCGCCCGCGGCGTCCCTACTCCGCCACCGTCACCCCCTCGACCACCCGGCCGTCCTCCAGGTGGGCCGGCACGTAGCGGGCGTGCGGCGGCGCCCCTTCGGACAGCGCCCATGCCCCCAGCACCGTCGCCAGGAACGCCACCCCGCCGCCGGCCAGCCACAGCCAGGGCCAGCGCGGCGACGGCCCGCCGCGGCGCGCCTGCAGGAGGACCCAGGCGGCGTAGAGCAGCGTCGGCGCCAGCAGCGGCAGCAGGACGGTCAGCAGCAGCCTCATGGCGCGTCGCCCAGGACGTCCCGCAGATTGACCAGCATGCCGGCGGTCGCCCCCCAGATGTAGCGGTTCTCGTAGGGGAAGGCGTAGAAGAAGCGCCGGCCGCCCAGCACGTCGCGGCTGTGGCGCTGCGGGTTCGTCGGGTCGAGGATGACCGACAGCGGCACCTCGAAGGCCTCGGCCACCTCGGTGGGGTCGGGTTGCAGGCTGAACGGCGGGTGCACCAGGCCGACCACCGGCGTCACCCGGAAGCCGGTGCGGGTGACGTAGGTGTCGAGCCGGCCGACGACCTCGACGTGGCCGCGGTCGAGGCCGATCTCCTCCTCGGTCTCGCGCAGCGCCGTCTCCTCGGGCGTGCGGTCATAGGCCTCGCGGCGGCCGCCGGGGAAGCTGATCTGCCCGGCGTGCGCCGTCAGGTGCGCGGTGCGCTGGGTGAACAGCACCGTGACGCCGCCCTCGCGGTCGATCAGCGGGACGAGCACGGCCGCCTCGCGCAGGCGGTCGGGCGGCGGGCCGTAGGCCGGGTTGAGGTCGTGGTCGCCGCGGATCTTGCCGGGCTGCCGCGATGCCGCGGCGCTGCCCGGAAACCGGCGGCGGACGTCGTCCGGCGTCACTCGCCGGGCCACCGGCCCAGCGTGAAGAACGCGCCCCTGCTCCATAGCCCGACCTCGTCCTCCCCGGACCGCAGGTTCGGCACGCACCGCTCGACCAGCTCGTAGTACACGGGCCGGGCGATGCGCGCCTCCAACCGGTTTCTTATCGCGATGTACGGCACCGGCTCGCCGGTCTCCGGATTCTCCGCCAGCCGGATCGGATGGTCCGGTCCGGCCTCCACCCAGTCGTCGAGGTTCGTCCGGAAGGCCAGCACCTGCTCCTCGCCCTCCCCGCGCGCCGTCATCTCGACGGCGACGAAGGGGACGTCGTCGACGGCGATGCGCCCGCGCTCCACCGGCGTCACCAGCCAGTAGTCGCCGGCGTCGTCGCGCCGCAGCACGCTGGCGAAGAGCTTGACCAGCTCGGGACGGCGGATCGGCCCGCCCTCGTGGTACCAGGTGCCGTCGCGGGCGATGCGGATGCCGAACCGCTCCTCCGGCGGATGGGCGGGGGCCCCGTTCGGCCCGGCGGCCGAGGCTCCATGGCCCGGCGGCGGTTCCGTCGCGTCCCCCCGCTTGTTTTCGGCCCCGGCGGTGCCGACTTTGTTCATCGCGAGCCTGCGCAGCCAAATTTCGCCATACTCGTCACATAGGTCTGCGATCGCCGAATGTGAACTGGGAGACACGTCTTGAGCGCAACGAACGCCCTGCCCGCGTCGGCCGGCCCCGAGAACCCGCAGCAGCTCCTGGCCGAGGTCGAGACGCTGGGTGCCCGGCTGTCCATGGTGCGCGACCGCATCGGCCGTGTCATCTTCGGCCAGCACGAGGTGGTCGAGCTGACGCTGGTCACCCTGCTGGCGGGCGGCCACGTGCTGCTGATCGGCGTCCCCGGCCTCGCCAAGACGCGTCTGGTCGAGACCCTGGGCACCGTGCTCGGCCTGGAGGAGAAGCGCATCCAGTGCACGCCGGACCTGATGCCGGCCGACATCCTCGGGTCCGAGGTGCTCGAGGAGGCGGAGGGGGGACGGCGGTCGTTCCGCTTCATTCCCGGCCCGGTGTTCAGCCAGCTCCTGATGGCCGACGAGATCAACCGCGCCAGCCCGCGCACCCAGTCGGCGCTGCTGCAGGCGATGCAGGAGCGCCGGGTGTCCGTCGCCGGCCAGTACCACCCGCTGCCCGCCCCCTTCCACGTGCTGGCGACCCAGAACCCGCTGGAACAGGAGGGCACCTACCCGCTGCCCGAGGCCCAGCTCGACCGCTTCCTGATGCAGGTCGACGTCACCTATCCCGACCGCGACGCCGAGCGCCGCATGGTCGTCGCCACCACCGGCGTCGAGGAGGAGCGCGCCGTCACCGTGCTCACCCCCGCCGATCTGCAGGCGGCGCAGCGGCTGGTGCGCCGCGTGCCCGTCGGCGAGAGCGTGGTCGAGGGCATCCTCGACCTGGTGCGCGCCGGCCGGCCTGAGACCTCCGAGGTCGCCGAGGTCACCCGCCACGTCGCCTGGGGCCCCGGCCCGCGCGCCTCCCAGGCGCTGATGCTGGCGGCCCGCGCCCGCGCCGTGCTGGACGGCCGCCTGTCGCCGTCGCTGGACGACGTGGTGGCGCTGGCCAAGCCGGTGCTGCGCCACCGCATGGCGCTGAACTTCGCGGCGCGGGCCGACGGCGTGACCCTGGACGCGCTCATCGACCGCCTGTGCGAACCGCTGACCTGAGGCCGCGCATGGCACCGTCCCCCTCCCTCGGCGCCGACGCCCTGCGCGCGCAGCAGCGGGCGGAGACGCTGGCGGCCCGCCTGCCGCCCCTGCTGGTCCAGGCGGAGCGCGTCGCCGCAACGGTGGCGCAGGGGGTGCACGGGCGGCGGCGCGTCGGCCTGGGCGAGACCTTCTGGCAGTTCCGCCGGTACATGGCGGGCGACGCCCCGCAGATGATCGACTGGCGGCAGTCGGCCAAGACCCAGCCGGTGTACGTCCGCGAGAACGAATGGGAGGCGGCGCAGACGGTCTGGCTGTGGCACGACCGCTCCCCGTCCATGGGCTACCGCTCCGCCGCCTCGCTGCCCACCAAGCGCGAGCGCGCCGAGCTGCTGCTGCTGGCGCTCACCGTGCTGCTGGTGCGCGGCGGCGAGCGGGTGGCGCTGCTCAACACCGGCCAGCGGCCCGACCACGGCCGGGGCGCGCTCAACCGGCTGGCCGCCCGCCTCGCCGACCCGCGGTCCTGGCCGGACGAGGCGGCGACCGGGCTGCCGCGCGTCGAGCCGCTGCCGCGTCACGCCCAGGTGGTGCTGTTCGGCGACCTGCTGTCGCCGCTCGACGAGATCCACGCCGCCGTCGCCGGCCTCACCGGGCGCGGCGTGCGCGGCCATCTCGTGCAGATCCTCGACCCGGCGGAGGAGACGCTGCCGTTCGCCGGCCGCGTCGAGTTCGAAGGGCTGGAGGGCGAGGAGGAACTGCTGGTGCCGCGCGTCGAGGCGGTGCGCGAGGCCTATCTCGGGCGTCTGTCCGCCCACCGTGATGGGCTGGCCGCGCTGGCGCGGGCCGCCGGCTGGACCTTCGCCGTCCATCGCACCGATCATCCGCCGCCGGCCGCGCTCCTGTCGCTGTGGGGCACGCTGGCGCAGGCGCCCGTTTAGCCGCGGCTGTCCCGCGGGTTTGAGAGAACGTCGAGCATGCTGGGTTTCGGGTCCCTCGCCTTCGCCGCTCCCTGGGTGCTCGCCGCCCTGGTCGCGCTGCCGGTGCTGTGGTGGCTGCTGCGGGTCACGCCGCCGGCGCCGCGGGTCGTGCGTTTTCCCGCCATCCGCCTGCTGCGCGACCTGGCGGCGCGCGAGGAGACGCCGGCCCGCACGCCCTGGTGGCTGCTGCTGCTGCGCCTGCTGGTCGCCGGCCTGATCATCCTGGCACTGGCCGGGCCGCTGCTCAACCCGCGCGCCGCCCTGCCCGGCAACGGGCCGCTGCTGCTGCTGGTCGACAACGGCTGGGCGGCGGCGCGCGACTGGCCGGCGCGGCGCGAGGCCCTGGAAGGGCTGGTGACCCAGGCGGAGCGGCAGGGCCGGCCGGTGGTCGTGCTGGCCACGGCGCCCGGCCCCGGCGGCAGCGCCCCGGTGGCGGCCACCGCGGCGCTGCCGGCGGTCGAGGCGCGGCGCACCGTGCAGGCGCTGGAACCGCAGCCCTGGCCGACCGACCGGACGGCGGCGCTGGCGGCGGTGCGCGGGCTGTCCTTCGACGGCACCGCCCACACCGTGTGGCTGAGCGACGGCCTCGCCGGCCGCGAGGGAGACCGGCTCGACCGCGAGCTCGCCCAGGCGCTGCAGCGTCTGGGCAGCGTCGAGGTGCGCGACGACGCGGCGGCGCGCCCGCCGCACCTGCTGCTGCCGCCCGCCTCCGAGGGGAGCGCCCTGGTGGCCGGCGTCGTCCGCGCCGACGCCCGGGCCCCGGCGGCCGTCACGGTGCGCATGGCCGCCGCCGACGGCCGCCTGCTGCACCGGGAGAGCGTCGCCTTCGAGCCGGGCCAGACGCGCGGCGAGGTCCGCTTCGAGGTGCCGACCGAGCTGCGCAACGAGGCGGCGTCCCTGCGCATCGAGAACGAGACGACGGCGGCCGCCACGGTGCTGCTCGACGAGCGTTGGCGCCGCCGCCCGGTCGGCCTGGTGTCCGGCCGCTCCGAGGGCGAGAACCAGCCCCTGCTGTCCGACCTGCACTACCTGTCGCGCGCCCTGGAGCCCTACAACGAGGTGCGCCGGGGCGAGACGCTGGAGCTGCTGAAGCGCGACCTCGCGGTGCTGATCCTCTCCGACGTCGGCGCCCTCACCGATTCCGAGGCGCAGGCGCTGGAGACGTGGATCGGCCAGGGCGGCGTCCTGGTGCGCTTCGCCGGGCCGCGGCTGGCCCGCAACGCCGACCGGCTGGTGCCGGTCCGCCTGCGCCTGGGCGACCGGGCGCTCGGCGGCGCCCTGTCCTGGTCGGAGCCGGCGCGCCTCCAGCCCTTCCCCGAGAAGAGCCCGTTCTACGGCCTCGCCGTCCCCGACGACGTGGTGGTGCGCCGGCAGGTGCTGGCCGAGCCGTCGCTCGACCTCGCCGACCGCACCTGGGCGCGGCTGGCCGACGGCACGCCGCTGGTCACCGCCGCCAAGGCCGGCGACGGCTGGGTGGTGCTGGTCCACACCACCGCCAGCCCCGACTGGTCCGACCTGTCGCTGTCCGGGCTCTTCGTCGACATGCTGCGCCGCGTCGTCTCCCTGAGCGAGGGGGTGGCCGGCGCCGGTCCCGGCGGCAGCCTGGAGCCGCAGGAGGTGCTGGACGGCTTCGGGCGGCTGGCGCCGCCGCCGCCGACCGCCTTCCCGCTGGACGCCGAGACCTTCGGGCCCGACGCCATCGGCCCGCGCCACCCGCCCGGCTTCTACGGGCGCGAGGACTCCCGCGTCGCCCTCAACCTCACCGCGGCGGTGACCCGCATCGCCCCGCTCGGCGCCCTTCCCGCCGGGGTCGCCCGCGGCGACCTGGGCGCCCGCGGCGAGGTGGCGCTGAAGCCGCCGCTGCTCGCCGCGGCGCTGGCGCTCGGCATCCTCGACCTGCTGATCGCGCTCGCCCTGCGCGGGCTGCTCGGCCGCTGGGCCCGGCCGCGCCGGGCCGCCCGCGCGGCGGCTGTCCTGCTGCTGGCGGGGGCGGCGCTGGCGGCGGCGCCGCGGCCGGCGGCGGCGCTCGACGCGGAGCGGGCGGTCAAGGCGACGGAGGAGACCTGGCTCGCCCACGTGCGCACCGGCGACAGCACCGTCGACGGCGTCGCCCGCGCCGGCCTCGAAGGTCTGTCGGAGGTGCTGAACCGGCGCACCGCGGCGGAGACGGCCGGGGCCATGGCGGTCGACGTGGAGACGGACGAGCTGTCCTTCTTCCCGCTTCTGTACTGGCCGGTGACCGCCAGCCAGCCCTCGCTGTCCGACGCGGCCAGGACCAAGGTCAACGAGTATCTGCGCAACGGCGGCGTCATCCTGTTCGACACCCGCGACCAGTCGCGCGCCCTGCTGCCCGGGGCCGGTCCGGGGTCTGAGGCGCTGCGCCGCCTCGCCGACGGGCTCGACATCCCCGCCCTGGCCCCGGTGCCGCCCGACCACGTGCTGACCAAGTCCTTCTATCTCCTGCAGGATTTCCCCGGCCGCTACGCCGGCGGCGACGTCTGGGTCGAGGCCCGCGAGGGCCGGCTCAACGACGGCGTCTCCGCGGTCGTCATCGGCGCCAACGACTGGGCGGCCGCCTGGGCGGTCGAGCCGACGACGGGGCAGCCCCTCTACCCCGTCGTCCCCGGCGGCGAGCGCCAGCGCGAGATGGCCTACCGCTTCGGCGTCAACCTCGTGATGTACGCCCTGACCGGCAACTACAAGGCCGACCAGGTGCACGTGCCCGCCATCCTGGAAAGGCTCGGCCAATAATGACCGGCGGTTTCGTCGACGCCACCTCGATCGCCCTCGACCCGCTGCTGCCGTGGGCGGTGCTGGCCGTCCTGTTCGGCGCGGCGGCGCTGGTCCTGCTGCTCGGCCTGGTGCGCCGCGCCCGCGGCGTGGCCTGGCGCATCCTTGCCTTCGCCGTGCTGGCGCTGGCGCTCCTCAACCCCTCGCTGGTGCACGAGGAGCGCGAGCCGATCAAGGACGTGGCGGTGGTCGTGGTCGACGAATCGCCCAGCCAGAACATCGGCGACCGCAAGGCGCGGGCGGAGCGGGCGCTGGCCGACCTGACGGCGCGGCTGGAGCGCTTCGACGACCTGGAGGTGCGGGTGGTGCGCGCCGGCCACGGCTCGGGCGGCGGCGAGGCCATCAACGAGACGCGCCTGTTCGAGGCGCTGAGCAACGCCACCGCCGACGTGCCGCGCCGCCGCCTCGCCGGCGCCGTGCTGATCACCGACGGGCAGGTCCACGACGTGCCGGAGAACGTCGCCAAACTGGCCGGCGGCGGCCCCGTCCACACCCTGCTGACGGGCGAGCGCGAGGAGGGCGACCGCCGCCTCGCCATCGTCCAGGCGCCCAGCTACGGCATCGTCGGCAAGCCGGTGGAGCTGACCATCCGGGTCGACGACCTGCCCGGCCGCCAGTCGACCACCGCCGCCCTCACCCTGCGCCAGGACGGCGGCACGCCGCGGGTGCTGCAGGTGCCGGTGGGGCGCGACGTCCACCTGGAGCTGCCGATCGACCATGGCGGCCAGAACGTGCTGGAGCTGGACGTGGAGGCGGCGCGCCAGGAGCTGACCATGGCCAACAACCGCGCCGCCGTCGTCGTCAACGGCGTGCGCGACCGGCTGCGGGTGCTGCTGGTGTCGGGCGAGCCGCACGCCGGCGAGCGGACCTGGCGCAACCTCCTCAAGGCCGACCCCTCGGTCGACCTCGTCCATTTCACCATCCTGCGCCCGCCGGAGAAGCAGGACGGCACGCCGATCCGCGAGCTGTCCCTGATCGCCTTCCCGATCCGCGAGCTGTTCGAGATCAAGCTCGACGAGTTCGACCTGATCATCTTCGACCGCTACCGCCGGCGCGGCGTGCTGCCGCAGATGTACCTGGAGAACATCGCCCGCTACGTGCAGCAGGGCGGCGCGCTGCTGGAATCGAGCGGCCAGGGCTTCTCCTCGCCGCTGTCGCTCTACCGCACGCCGCTGGGCGAGGTGCTGCCGGCCGAGCCGACCGGGCAGGACATCGACCGCCCGTTCAAGCCGACGGTGACGGAGCTGGGCCACCGCCACCCGGTGACGGCCGAGCTGCCGGGCGACCGCGCCGAGGGCGAACCGGAGTGGGGCCGCTGGTTCCACCAGGTGGAGGTGCGGCCCAACGGCGGCTCGGTGGTGATGGAGGGGGCCGAGGGGCGGCCGCTGCTGATCCTCAACCGGGTCGGCGAGGGCCGGGTGGCGCAGCTCACCTCCGACCAGATCTGGCTGTGGAGCCGCGGCTTCGAAGGCGGCGGCCCGCAGGCCGAGCTGCTCCGCCGCCTCGCCCACTGGCTGATGAAGGAGCCGGAGCTCGAGGAGAACGACCTGCGCACCCACGTCGACGGCAACCGCATCACGGTGGAGCGCCGCTCGCTGGAGCCGGACCCCCGCTCGGTCACCCTGACGACGCCGTCGGACGAGACGAGCACCCTGGAGATGCGGGCCGAGCCCGGCGGCCGCACCGTGGCGACGGTGGTCGCCGCCGAGCCCGGCATCTACCGCGTCACCGACGGCGAGCGCACGGCGCTGGCGGTGGTCGGCGCCGTCAACCCGCCGGAGCTGGCCGACCTGCGCACCACCGGCGAGCGCCTGGCCGCGGCGGCGGAGGCGACCGGCGGCGGCATCCACTGGATCGCCGACCAGGGTGACGACGGCATCCCGGTGCGCCGCACCCGCCCCGACCGCGACCAGTCCGGCGACGACTGGATCGGCCTGCGCGCCAACGGCGACTACGTGGTCAAGGGGGTGAGCGACGTGCCCCTGCTGCCGGTCGCCGCCGTGCTGGCGCTGGCGCTCGCCACCCTGCTGTTCGCCTGGCGCCGCGAGGGGCGCTGAGCACACCCATCGGAGTGTTGCAGCGGGCCGGGAATGCCGATATGTTTCCGGCCCTTGCGCGGATTGGGGCGTAGCCAAGCGGTAAGGCAGCGGTTTTTGGTACCGCCATTCCCTGGTTCGAATCCAGGCGCCCCAACCATTCCCAGCCGCATCCCAGCCGAATCCAGGGGTTTCGGGCCTTGATCCACCGGCATCGTGCCCGGCGGACGGGGGGCACGCCCTTTTGTTACACCGGCTGTAGCACCGGGCGTGACACGGGAGGGTGACCGCTCCGCCGCCGTCTTCGACGCGGACCGATTCATGGCTTGCACCACCCATGTCTTCCGTCGCGGACCCACGCTCTGGTGGCGCCGACGCGTCCCCATGGACGTAAGAGCGCCTAACCGAACCGGGATCGGGCAGTTGAGGGGGGAATGGCAGCCCCTCTTGTCTCCGACGCCCTGTGGGCG
>NZ_JBPJSP010000055.1:0-19052 GCF_051225715.1 Azospirillum sp. ST 5-10 | reverse complement strand
ACCCGCGGGTTATGGCAGCCCAGCGGGTGCGCCGGGCGCTCCGGAAGCAGCGGCTCCATGCGTTCCCACAACTCACCCGGCAACCGCCAGCCGTCGTCTTGAACCAACTTGCCCATTGAAACCTCCGGGCCGCAATGCACTGGACGTTCAACAGAGCAGGCGAAACCGGATCCCTACTGGAATAGGCTCTAAGGGTTTTCTATGCCCTGACGGCAGGGCTCTGTTCTTTCCCCTGATCCTCTCGAATATAGTGGCAGTTTCCGCCTGGGTTTAAACTGATACCGTCGAGCGGAATGGCTGACACACCTCCTGCCCCCACCCTCCCCACGGCTCCGCCGCGGGTCCCCTCCCTCCCCTGCGAAGCGGGGGAGGGTCGAGGTGGGGGCAGGAGGTGTATCAGGGTTTCGGCTCGGGGGTATGAGAGACGCGGGCGCTGGTGGCGGCGTTTGCGCCAGGAGCGGTGGTGACAATGGGGCACCACCCGGCATCCGGACAGGCGCTAACTCATTTATATGTCGGGAAAGGCATTGGAGCGGGTGAAGGGAATCGAACCCTCGTCGTAAGCTTGGCTGACCGTTGCCGACCTAGCCGTCATCCTCGGTCTAAAGAAGCAGACGATTTACAACCGCTTGAGTTCGTGTCCGGAGACCTTGCCTCCGGCGACGCGCGTCCCCAAGCTGCACGGGCCGCGCTAGTCACCGCGGGTCGTGAAGGAATGGCAAGCCCGATACAACCCATCTGGACTGCCGGATGTGCCCCGCCGTTCCGGCCGCCCGACCAAGGCCGAAGAAGGTGGCTCGCCGGCTGAAAGGAAGGGGCGGATAGCTGCGTCCGATTTCTTCTCGCGACACGGCTGGCACACAGGGCTACAATAGGGGACGGGACGGGAGCAGCATAAGCGATGATCACCCCTAATGTGAGCGCGTTGTTAGCTAATGCTGTCGATTCTATCAGGATGGGGATCGAGGACTACGCGCTCGATAAGCCGGCACGGTCTCTGTCCGCCGTTCGTAACTTCTACGCTGGCCTGCTTCTGCTGGCGAAGGAGGTGATCAGTCGGAAAGTGCCGGACACCGATCCGGATCAGGTCATCGGCGCCAAATACAAACCGGTCCCAGATGGTCGAGGTGGAATTAAGTACGTCCCGGATGGGCATTCTACGATCGACTTCACGACGATCGGGAGGCGCTTCAAAGATTTTGGCATTACGATTAACCCAAGGGAGCTCGAAGAACTCAACGCGATCCGCAATGACATTGAGCATCGCTATACCAACAAGCCAGCGTCCGTCGTCCGCGATGCGATCGCACGTGCGTTTCCCATCACCCTCCAACTTTTTCGGGAGGCCGGCGAAGATCCACGAACGTTGCTGGGAGAAACTTGGTCAGTCATGCTCGATGCGCGCGGCCTTTATGAGGCGGAACTTGCGCGCTGCCGGGCAACGCTCGCCGGTGTCAACTGGCGCTCCCCCACGGTCGAGGCAGAGGGGCTGCGGTGCAGCAAGTGCGGCTCCGAACTGGTTGAGCAACGCGACCCCCAAAACGGCGATCAGAATGAGTTGGATCTCGTCTGTCAGAACTGTGGTACGTCGTTGGACCGCGAGGAGGAGATTGTCGCCGCCGTTGATCGGGCACTCAGCGGCGAAGCCTACATGCGTTATAAGGACACCTTCGAGTCCGGCCCCGTTTACGAATGTCCTGCGTGCGGCAATCTAGCATACATCGATACTGAGGATGCGTGCGCAGTGTGTGGTGAAACCTTCGAATACGAAGCCACCTGCATGCGCTGCCATTCGGGTATTCCGCTGGAAGACGCATTGGCGGGCTTCGATGAGGGGCTTTGCTCCTACTGTACCCACATCATGAACAAGGACGATTAAGCGGCTTCCACTGCCACAGAGACGCGGCTGATGTTGTAGAGAGCAACATTGCCGCCAACAGCTTTTTTGGGATCGAAGAGAGCCAAGTTGATGCCTTCGCTGACCGAACTGCGGTACACGACGCCGTCATAACCGCACTTCTTGATGAACTCGCAAAGGTATTGGCTCGGGATGTAGTCGATCGCGGCACCTTGCGGCAGCACAGGCCGGGTCAATTCATTGCCCAGACGCTCAAGGAAGGGGATGTCCGCCCGCAACTGGCCTACAGCGCCGGCGTCCGCCAACAGGAAGGGCGATACCAGCTTGCGGGGGTTTCTGAGATCGATGGCTTTGAGCGGGTCCCCAATCGTGAAATCGGCGACGCATGCGACTTCGCCCGTGTGCGGACGCACCTCCGCAACTGCAGCCTCGGGGAGCGAGCCGAGGTAGAGATAGGGGATGCCGGGCGGATTGGCGCGGCCGTGCGTTGCGAGCCGCTTCGGCGGCGCGCCCATTTCCGTGATGGCATAGGTCGTGTCTCCCGTTCGAATGCGTGCCCGATGCCATCTCGTCGGCAGTTCGTCGGCAAGCAGATAGGGCAACAAATCCTTGAGCCGGTCGGTGTCGAGCGTCTCGTCCAAAAAGTAACGGTTCTTGTACATCAACTCGTCGCGAAGGGTTTCCCAGCGGATTAGGCCTTCGCTTTTGTAAGAAGCCGATGGTGAGAACGGCTTTCGGACGATGTCGCCGTCGTCGAGGATTTCTCCCAGAAGGTCCTTTGCGTGGGCGGTGTCCATGCGGTCATGCGTGAAAAGCTGCCAGTCCTCCTTCATCCATTCGACCAGCGGCTTGCCGTCTGGATCGGGTTCATAGACGCTGATCAGCAGTTCGAAATAATCGAAGAGCTGCTGCGGTTCGACGAGGTCGACATCCGCCGAACCGCAAAAGCCGCACGTGCCGCGGGTCGGCATGAGTCCAGGGATGATATTCTTCCGCAGGCCGCGGTCATCGAAACATTCGGGGCAGCAGCGTCGCGCGGGCATGAAGGCCTCAGCCGAAAAAGGCGGCAAGCGTCTCGATGTGATGTTTCATCGAGAGCTTCTTCACGGAGCCAAGCCCAGGGAAATGGCGCTTGGCGTGCAGATCGCGGAATTCTTTCACGGCCGATGTTTCGACAAGCTTGGATGTGCCCGAATCGAGCTTGTCGATCATCTTGTCCAATGCCTCGGCGAACTTGCCTGCCGGGTCAGTCGGCGTGTCCTGTCGTTTCGATACGAAATGGTAGATGAACATCGCATCGTCCTGGTCAGGATCGATGAAAGTGAGATGGATCGCAACCGCGTAAGCCGGGCCGCCGGATTCGGAATAGTCGTCGCCGACGATCAGAAAATCGCCGAATCCGTCCATACCCTCTTCCGTAAAGGTGACGTGAAGGTCCGAGAACAATTCGACGGGTGGGTGGTCGCGGTTGCGGCGGCGTTGGAAGCCGTCGCGCAGCAACACGCGCTCGCTGCCTTGAAAATGTTTGCGATAGAGTTTTCCACAATGAGCTTCGAAGAAAACGTTGCGGGGAGACAGTCGCGCTTCAGCGAGTGCGTCGGCGAGCGCTTTGGCGTGGGCGAAGCCGGCATGCACAAGGGTGAGCTGATGGCCTTCATGCTGCGTGCAGCACGCCATGGCTTCTTGGACGCTCATATCCTCTCTGAGCAGGATGCCGACGTCAACGGCGGCGTTCCCGAAATAGCCGTCTCGCAGAAGCGCTGAGATCCCTACGCCGCCCTCGCGATGGTCGCCGTGGTAGGGATTGACAATGACGACGGCACGGCCACGCGCGCTGCAGACCGTCTTCAGTGTTCGTTCGAGTCCCCCCAGAGCTTCCTTGACCGGTTCGATGATCGGCACGAAGCCGGCCTTCGCCAGCAACCCCGCCGTCTCTCGAATGGTGATCAACTCGTACTGCTTGCCGCGAAAATAAGGGTGGTACATGCGGCTCAGCCCCAGTCCAAGGCGCTGGCGAGCGGTGTGCGCACTGAGTCGACCAAGCGGTCATGATCAGCGCGACGGACCTGGATCGACAGAGCCGCCGCGTGGAGTGAGGTTGGGAGGCGATCAACAAGAGCGCCCAGAGGTGCCAGATTCCGGGTTCGCTTCAACGTTTGCACCATAGCCTTGTGCACCTCCACCGGACGAAGTTGCCCGAACACCTCGCGCATTATAGCATGCATCATGGTGTTCGGCACATCCGGTATGTCGGTGCCGAGTTCCTTCAGAACCGCCCGAGCCTCCGCCGAGCGCAATGAATCGAAAATGGCTTGCGGGCACACCTGCTCGGAGCAGTCGGCGGCGTCGCGGATGGTCGAAATGTGGAACCGTGGGGAGAGGCTCATGACGCCGACCTCTTCCGGAACAGTGCCCATCACGCCGCGGACATGGGTCTCGCTCGCTATGACATAAACCTTAGCAAAAACCTTGCGGTAGTTCTCGACTTGCCGCTCAAGCCGAGCGAGCGAGTCGCGCTCAGACTTTATTTCATAGACCGTTGCCGTTCCATTCAGGATGACAAGGTCTGCCTTGCATACGCCCACACGAAACTCGTTGAGCATGCTTGCTGTGTTGAGAGAATGCTTGCCCAAGAGAATGTTGCGGGTGAGTGCCGCCCGATAGACATACTCGTCCCGCTGGCCGATGCGGCGCAGCACGGCGAAAGCTGCATCGAACGCCTCACCCACCGTTGCGCCGGACGGACAAAACTCCTCGATCCGCGCTTCACCGATCAGGCGCGCGAACGTGGGTGACCGGCCTTTCCTGGCCATTTCCCGGAAGACGGCCGAGGAGAAGAGGCGCGATATCGCCGAAAGTTGAGACGCGTCTGGAGTCACCGTTCCCTCTACGATACCCCGATTACCGGCCCCCGGGTGTCGAGGACCGTTTTAGCCCGGAACGGCGCATCAGGGAATCCAGCAAATGCCAAGGCCCGAAAATCTTCCACCTGCGAGGACCCAGAAAGCATCTGTTAGGCCTTCGTGCAGGATCCGGAGCGTGATGGCAACAATCGCAAAAGTCTCTGTCGCCGCTTAGACGGGCTCGCCTCGATAATAATATGGGCTAAAAGCGGAACGTGGCCAGCGCATGTATTTGCTTTTTGGCCACGAACCGCCTCAATTGCGCCTGCGAAATCGATAGGCCTTAGACATGTGGTATACCCCTTCCGCACCAGCGCTTGGCGAATAGCTCGCCGACAGGACGTAAACATCCGTCAGCCAAGTCGTCCTGCGAGACGATGGAACCTAAGGTGGCTGTATCGTTTCAGCATCTCCGGGGAGAGGTGCCCGGTGATGGACATCATTTCGTGGTCTCGCAGATCTGTGTTTTCGAACAACCGGCTGACCGCCTCGTGCCGGAGGTCATGCCTGCGCAGGTCGGGAAATTGGTCTTCCTTCACGGCGGTGCGGAATGCGTGACGAATGGCGCGCGGCGTCTTGATGGGGAAGACCCGGCGCTTGCCGATGGCGGTCGCGCCGTCCGGCAGCAGCGAGCGGAACGCCGCAACCGCGCGTGTGCTCAGCGGCACACGCCGGGGGCGGCCGTTCTTGGTCCGCGGCAGATCGGCGTGAGGGTGGGGGCCTTCGAGGTGGACGCGGTCGCCGGTGAGGCTGGCCAGTTCCGCCTGCCGCATGCTGGTCTCCAGCGCGATCCGCACCGCCGCCCCGAGCCACGTCGATTTGGACGTGTCGCACACCGCGTAGAGCCGATCCTCCTTGGTCTTGCCGTCCTGGTCGGGTTCGGAGTCGAGGCGGCGGTTTCGGCCGTTGTCGAGCGTCGGGCGGACGCCCCGGACCACGGGACTCTCAATGGCAACCTGGTGGATGAGCGACCATTGGCCGTACAGGTGGGAGATCAGGTTCAGCCGGTGCACGCAGGTCTGCACGCTGAACGCCGCCTCGGGGCTGATCTGCCCGCCGTCCTCGGCGTTGTCCTCGTCCAGGGCCTCACGGCGCCAGTCCAGCAGGTCCCAAGGGCGGAGCGACAGCAGCGACCAGTCGGCGAATCGGCTCGCCTTCCAGTAGGTGACCTAGCTCATCTTCACCTTGGCCAACCACGGCGTTTTAGGGACGATCACCCGCGCGTACCAGTCCAGGGCTTGTGACAGCGTCGTGTTACGGGCTTTGCTCCGGTCGACGAACTCGTCGCCGGTGACCTTGCCCTCCATGATGCGGGCCCACTCCTCGGCCTCGCGTCGGGTCTCGAACGTCTTGGTTTCCGAAATGCCCTTGCGGCGGACGCGGACGCAGTGCTGGTACGGCCCGCGCTCCCAGAGCGTGGCCATGAAACACCCTCCGTGACAGAGGGAGCGTCACATATTGTCACGAAAAAAGGCCAGGAAATTGGAGCGGGTGAAGGGAATCGAACCCTCGTCGTAAGCTTGGGAAGCTTCTGCTCTACCATTGAGCTACACCCGCGTCACCGGGCCGCGTGGCGGCTCCAGCGAGGGCCCGGGGCCGCGCGCGGCGGCCGGGGCCAGACGTTTATAGGCAAGGTCCCCGGCCGTTGCAAGGGGTCGTTTCGCGCCGCCTCACGCCGCGGCGGCGACGCGGCGGGCGTACCACAGGCCGCCCGCCGGCCGGGTCCGGTTAGGGATCGCGCCGGCCAGGGCGACCTCCGGCGCCGCGGGCGGGGCGATGTCGCAGGGATGCCGGCCGACCACGCCGGCGGCGCCGGCGAGCGCACCCGGCACCAGCTCCAGGCCGAGGAAGCGGGCGGGGTCCACCGGGCCCGGCATCTCCAGGCCGAGGGTCAGGTCGCGGGTGAAGCCGAAACGGCCGTAATAGGGGGCGTCGCCGACCAGGATCACCGCGCGGTGGCCGGCGGCGGCGGCCTTGTTCAGGCTCATGCGGATCAGCTTGCTGCCGAGGCCGCCGCCCCGCCAGTGCGGCGCCACGGCGATCGGGCCCAGCATCAGCGCCGGCGTCATCCCGCCGAGCAGCACCGGCCAGTAGCGGATCGTGCCCTCCAGCACCTCGTTGCCGTGGTCGTCGTGCTCGATGGCGACGAGGCACAGCTCGGGCAGCGGGGCGACCCCGTCGCGCAGCCGGTAGGCGGTCTTGGCGTGGCGGTTCGGGCCGAACGCCCGGTCGAGCAGGGCTTCGATCGCGGCGGCGTGCCGCGGCTCCTCGGTGGTGACGATCATCGATGGGGTCTCCCGGCAGGGAAAGAGGTCGGAAGGTGCGGGTCGCGCCTTCGCCGGGAGGGGATGCCGGTCAGTTCCGGCCTGATCCCCGGGCGTCCGCACGCGACCCAATGACGTCCGCGCCCGCACAAAGCGGCGCGAGGCTCCGTCGTCGGATGCGAATGGCGTGCAGACGCAACATGGCCACAGCTCATGGGCTGTTTCGGGGTGGACGGCATATATCATCGCCCCCCGCCCCGTGCAAGGGGCGTGCGCGCCCCGCCGTCACGCGGACCCCGGGGGTGTGGCATGAGCGCACGGCATGGGCCGCCTTCGCCGCCCCGCCCCCTGGACAGCGCGGCGAATCGCCCCCTATTCTTTAGGCAAGGAAGCGCGCCGCGGCGGGGAGGCCCGGTCATGTACAGCAACGTCACGCGATCGATCCGCGTCACCGTCAACCCGGTCTATCTCGAGGACCAGTCGGTCCCGGCCGAGAACCACTACGTCTGGGCCTACCACGTCCGCATCGAGAACGAGGGCGACGAGACGGTCCAGCTCCGCACCCGCTACTGGAAGATCACCGACGGGCTGGGCCGGGTGCAGGAGGTGCGCGGCCCTGGCGTGGTCGGCGAGCAGCCGGTGCTGGAGCCGGGCGAGGCCTTCGAATACACCAGCGGCACGCCGCTGGCCGCGCCCTCGGGCATCATGATGGGCGCCTACCAGATGGAGACCGAGCGGGGCGAGACCTTCGACGTCGCCATCCCCGCCTTCTCCCTCGACAGCCCGCACCAGCCCAAGCAGCTCAACTGACGGCGGCCGGCCGCCGCCGTCGCGGCCCCCGGCGTCGGGGCGACCTTGACATCGGGCGTCCCACTGCCGAAGTGGGGCTCACCCGTTCGGCCGATCGGCCAAAGGGCCGAAGCCGCTGATCCGCAGGGGGTGCCGGCCCCGTACAAGGAGCCGCAGGAGGCCCCCGGCACCGCCGGCCGCAGCATCGAGAGGACCCGCACCGTGACCGTTTCCAAGACCCCCGCCGCCGACAACGTCGTCCGCGGCCCCGGCCACAGCCGCCGCGGCACCGCGACCGCCGACCGTCCCACCCAGGCGGAGGCGGAGGAGGCGGTCCGCACGCTGATCCGCTGGGCCGGCGACGACCCCGCGCGCGAGGGGCTGCTCGGCACGCCGGACCGGGTGGCGCGCTCCTACCGCGAGTTCTTCGCCGGCTACGACGCCGATCCCGTCGAGATCCTGGAGCGCACCTTCGAGGAGGTCGAGGGCTACGACGAGATGGTCGTGCTGCGCGACATCCGCATGGAATCCTACTGCGAGCACCACATGGTGCCGATCATCGGCAAGGCCCACGTCGCCTACCTGCCGCGCCGCCGCGTCGTCGGCATCTCCAAGCTGGCCCGGGTCGTCGAGATCTACGCCAAGCGCCTGCAGATCCAGGAGAAGATGACGGCGCAGATCGCCAACACCATCGACGAGGTGCTGCAGCCCGAAGGCGTCGCCGTGGTGATCGAGGCGCAGCACCAGTGCATGACCACCCGCGGCGTCCACAAGACCGGCGTCACCATGGTGACCAGCCGCATGCTCGGCGCCTTCCGCTCCGACCCGTCGACCCGGCGCGAGTTCCTGTCGATGATCGGCAACCCGACCAGCCGCGCCGCGGAGTGAGCGGGAGGATCGGCGCGGCCGCCCTCACGCCTCGCGGATGCCGTGCTGGCGGATCAGGTTGTAGAGGGTCGGCCGGCTGACCTCCAGCAGGCGGGCGGCGGCCGACAGGTTGCCGCTGGACCGGCTCAGCGCGTCCTGCACGGCGCGGCGCTCGGCCTGCTCGCGCACCGCCCGCAGCGGCACCGGGGCGGCGGCCCGGCGGAACTCGGCCTCCAGCTCGTAGCGGTGGTGGGCGCGGTCGACCAGCAGCGCCAGGTCGCGCACGTCGCCGCTGCGGTGGAACACGTCGTGGGCCCCCTCGGCGACCGCCCGCACGGCGGCGCTGCGCGGCTGCCGCCCGTCGTCCAGCATCACCACCTTGGTGGCCGGCGCCGCCGCCAGCACGTCCGCCAGCACCGCCAGCCCGTCCACGGCCGGGCAGGCCGCCGGGCCGATGGCCGGGCACGGGGCCTCCCCGCCCGGGACCGCCGCGCCGGCCAGCGCGCCCGCCGCCTCGCCGGCCTCCGCGGGGAGCGGCGGCGGCGGGATGAAGAAGGACACCAGCGCCACCGACGGCCGGTGGGCGCGCACCACGCGCGCGGCGTTGTCGTGGTCGGCGGTGCTCACGATCCTCCAGGACGCCAGCGCGCTGCCCAGGGAGCCGGCGAGATCGGGGTCGTCGTCGACGAGAAGCAGCGTGCGCGCCACCGGGGCCCTCCTTCGGTTTCGGGGGAACGGACCTCCGGCGGGCGCCGGGTCCGCAACGTCGCCCCGAAACATCGCCAGCGCGGCCGCCGCTGTCCAAGGAGCGTTGGCATGAGCGGCGCCGCATTCCGGACACATTCCGAGATTCGAAAGGGGTGCGCCGCCCAACCTCTGGATGTCGCGTCCGGATGACGGCCCGCCGTCATCCGCCCCCGGACTCGGCCTCCAGCACCGCCCGCAGCCCGGAGCGGTGGTCGGGGTGGCGCGGCGTCCAGCCCAGCGCCCGCTTGATGCGGTCGTTGCGCACCCGCTTGTTGTCGGCCCAGAAGCTGGCGGCCATCGGCGACAGCGCGGCCTCGGCGAAGGGCACCGGCGGCGGCGGCGCCACGCCCAGCAGCTCGCAGGCGGTCGCCACCACCTCCGGCTGCGGGCAGGGATCGTCGTCGCAGACGTTGTAGACCGCGCCCGGCGTCGGCCGCGCCATCGACGCCTCGAGCGCGTCCACCGCGTCCTCGACGTGGATGCGGCTGAACACCTGGCCCGGCTTGTCGATGCGCCGCGCCGTGCCGTCGCGCACCTGGTCGATCGCGCTGCGGCCGGGGCCGTAGATGCCGGGCAGGCGGAACACGTGCAGCGGCACGCCGAACTGGCGGTAGAGGTGCAGCCAGCCGCGCTCCGCCTCGACCCGGCGGCGCTGCCGCTCGCCGGACGGCCGCAGCCACGCCGCCTCGCTCACCCAGTCGCCGTCGCGGTCGCCGTAGACCCCCGTGGTCGAGAGATAGCCCGCCCACTCCAGGCTGCCGAGGTCGGCGACGGCGGCGGCGTGGTGGTCGAGCGCCGAGTCGCCCCGCTCGTCCGGCGGGACGGAGACCAGCAGGTGGGTGGTGCCGGCGAGCGCCGCCGCCGGATCGGCCAGCGGGACGTCGCGGGCGAAGCGGAACGCCGCGATGCCGCGGCCGGCCAGGGCGTCGCACGACCCTTGGGAGCGGCCGGTCCCGGCGACCCGCCACCCCCGGGCGAGCGCGCGGTCCGCCAGCACCGAGGCGGTGTAGCCGAGACCGAAGACGAACAGGCGGGGCGCGGTCATGGGGCCTTCCTTCGCGTCGCCCTTGCGTCGGCAGGGCGCGATGGCGGAGTGTAGTCCGGCCATGATCCGACGCATACCCCCGCCGCTCCGCCCCCTGCCCCTCCTCCTCCTCCCGCTCCTCCTGCTGCCGCCGGCGAACGCCGCCGCGCAGGAGGGGAACGAGCGCCTGCGGTCCTGCCTGTCGCTCGCCGAGACGGCGCCGGACGCCGCGCTGGAACGGTCTCAGGGCTGGCAGGAGGGCGGCGGCGGCGGGCTCGCCCGCCTGTGCCAGGCGATGGCGCTGTTCCACAAGGGCAGCTTCCGCGACGCGGCGACCCGGCTGGAGGCGCTGGTGCCCGAGCTGGCCGGCGACGACCCGGCCGCCGCGGCCTCGCTGCTGGGGCGCGCCGGCTGGGCCTGGCTGCGGGCGGGCGAGGCCGACCGGGCCGAGCGCGCCTACGGCCGCGCCCTGGAGCAGCGGCCCGACGACGCCGACCTGCTGATCGACCGGGCCATCGCCCGCGCCGAGGCCGAGCGCTACTGGGACGCCGTCGCCGACCTCGACGCCGCCATCGCCAAGGCGCCCGGGCGGGCCGACGCCTGGCTCTACCGCGCCGCCGCCCACAAGGCGCTGGCCAGCTACCGCCTGGCGCTGGACGACGTGGCGCGGGCGCTGGAGCTGCGCCCCGGCGACCCGGAGGCGGTGCTGCTGCGCGGCAACCTCAAGGCGCTGTCCGGCAACCTCGCGGCGGCCCGCGACGACTGGACGCTGGTCCGCCGCCTGACCGGCGACGACGCCGAGGCCGCCCGCGCCGCCGCCGTCAACCTGGAGCGCACGGCGCCGAAGGCGCCGGCCCAATAGCCGGGAGCGTCAGCGCCCGCCATGGACGTGGCGGCCCGGTTGATCGTGGCCGTGCCCCTGGGCCGCATGACCGGCCCCATGCCCGGCCGCGTGCCCGGCCGGGCCGCCGCCGGCAAGGTGCAGCCGGAACAGCACGGCGGCGACGGCGAGGCAGAACAGGTTGAGGAAGAAGGTGTGGTCGATGGCGAAGCGCACCATCTCCTGCAGCGCCGGCCGCTCGCCCGGCATCAGGCCGAGCGCGGCGAACAGGTAGTGCACGGTGATGCCGGCGGCGACCATGCACAGGTACAGCACCGCCGACAGGTACAGGGCGTAGCGCCAGCCGTAGTACTTGGCGTGCACCCAGACCACGGTGGCGGCGACGAGGTCGGCGCCGAGGAAGGCCATCACCCCGCCGAACGACACGTCGCGCGACCACAGCATCGCCGCCAGCGGCACGTTGCCCATGGAGCCGATGAAGGTGAAGAAGGCCACCACCGGCGCCACCGCGGCGTTCTCCACCACCGCCAGCAAGGATGGGCTGTCGGACTGGCCGACGAACAGCAGGTTCCAGACGCTCTGCGGCACCAGGACGGCGATGAAGCCGGCCACGGTGAAGCCGAACAGGATCTCCTTCCACACCATCGCCCACTCCATGACGAAGGCGTCAGCGATGCGCCGCCAACCCTCCCGGGAGGTCAGCGTCGCGCGCCAGGAGCCGGCGGCCCCGCCGCCGTGGTCCATCTCCATCCCCTCGGCCTGCTGCGCCGCCTCGGCGTGGCGGCGGGCCCGGTCGGCGAGGCGGCCGGGAAACCACAGCCCCATCAGCAGGTAGGCGTAGAGCACCATCACCAGGCCGAGGGCGAAGTTGGCGAGCGTGAAGCGCCAGCCCACCAGCACCCACAGCACGATGCCCAGCTCGATCACCAGGTTGGTGGAGGAGACCAGGAAGGCGGTGGCGTTGGCCGGGTGCGCCCCCTTGGCGAACACCGACCGCGAGGCGGCGAGGGCGGCGAAGGAGCAGGAGGAGGAGATGAAGCCGAACAGGGTCGCCAGCGCCGCCGGCCGGACGCCGCGCCGGCCCAGCAGGCGGGCCATCTGCTCGCGCGTCACCAGCACCTGGATGCCGGCGGAGATGACGTAGCCGAAGATCAGCGCCCACGCCGCCTTCCACAGCATGCCGGCGGCGGTGTACAGGGCCTCGCCGATGGCCTCCATGGGCGGTCTCCTCGTCGGTGTGCCGGTAAGGGCAACCGGCGGGCGCGGCGTGCGTTCCGGCGGCCGCCGATCATGGCGGCCCTCTCCCGCGCCGCGGGGGAGGCATCGGGCGCCCGTCCCGGACGGCGATAACGCCCCATGTCACGGGATCCCGCCTTGCCCCGGCGGGGGGTGATGTGCCACATCATGGGCGTAGGGTCCGTCACGGCCCTTGGCCCCCAGATCTTGCGTGCGATGGGCGTGGATTCGCTGTTTTCCCTGTCACCCCCGGAAGGCGACGCGGCGCTGGACACGCTGCGGTCGGTGTTCGGCTACGAGTCCTTCCGCGGCCGCCAGGGCGAGATCATCCGCCACGTCGTCGCCGGCGGCGACGCCCTGGTGCTGATGCCGACCGGCGGCGGCAAGTCGCTGTGCTACCAGATCCCGGCGCTGGTGCGGCCGGGGGTGGCGGTGGTGGTGTCGCCGCTGATCGCGCTGATGCGCGACCAGGTGACGGCGCTGCGCCAGCTCGGCGTGCGCGCCGCCTTCCTCAATTCCTCCCTCGACCTCGCCGAGGCGCGCGAGGTCGAGCGCGCCATGGTGCGCGGCGAGCTGGACCTCGTCTACGTCGCCCCGGAACGCCTCGTCACCCCGCGCTTCCTCGACCTGCTGGAGCGCACCGAGCTGGCGCTGTTCGCGCTGGACGAGGCGCACTGCGTCTCGCAGTGGGGCCACGATTTCCGGCCCGAGTACCTGCAGCTGTCGATCCTGCACGAGCGCCACCCCATGGTGCCGCGCATCGCGCTGACCGCCACCGCCGACGCCCAGACCCGCGCCGAGATCGCCGAGAAGCTGGGGCTGACCGAGGCGCGGGTCTTCGTCTCCTCGTTCGACCGCCCCAACATCACCTACCGCGTCGTGCCCAAGGCCAGCGAGCGCCAGCAGCTCCTCGCCTTCCTGCGGGACAACCACCCGGAGGACGCCGGCATCGTCTACTGCATGTCGCGGGCGAAGGTGGAGGACGTGGCGCAGTGGCTGTGCGCCCAGGGCCGCGAGGCCCTGCCCTACCACGCCGGCCTGCCCGCCGCGGTGCGCGAGGCCAACCAGGACCAGTTCCTCAAGAGCGAGGGGCTGGTGATGGTGGCGACGGTCGCCTTCGGCATGGGCATCGACAAGCCCAACGTCCGCTTCGTCGCCCACCTCGACCCGCCCAAGAGCCTGGAGGCCTACTACCAGGAGACCGGCCGCGCCGGGCGCGACGGGCTGCCGGCCAGCGCCTGGATGGTCTACGGCATGGCCGACGTGGTGATGCTGCGCCAGATGCTGGAGCAGTCGGAGGCGGGCGACGCCCACCGCCGGGTCGAGCGGCGCAAGCTGGAGGCCCTGCTGGGCTTCTGCGAGACCGCCCAATGCCGCCGCCAGGTGCTGCTGAACTATTTCGGCGAGACCGGGGCCGAGCCCTGCGGCAACTGCGACACCTGCCTGGAACCGATGGAGACCTGGGACGGCACCGTCGCCGCCCAGAAGGCGCTGGCCGCCGTCTACCGCACCGGCCAGCGCTACGGCGCGGGGCACCTCATCGACGTGCTGCGCGGCAACGCCACGGAGAAGGTGGTGCAGCAGCAGCACGACCGCCTGAAGACCTTCGGGGTGGGCGGCGACCTGTCGAAGGCGGAGTGGCAGTCGGTGTTCCGCCAGCTCGTCGCCGCCGGCTTCCTGACGGTCGACGTCGAGGGCTACGGCGGCTTCCGCCTGACCGACGCCGGCGTGCCGGTCGCCAAGGGCCAGCAGACGGTGCGCCTGCGCAAGGACCCGGTGCAGGAGAAGCGCCGCGGCGTGCGCGACTCGCTGCGCCGCGCCGCGGCCGGCGGCCGCGCCGGTGCCCGCGACGAGGGGGTGTCGCGCGGGGCGGGTCGCGGCGCCCTGTCGCCGGCCGACGACGCGCTGTGGCACGCGCTGCGCGCCTGCCGGCTGGAGCTGGCGCGCGACCAGGGCGTGCCGCCCTACGTCATCTTCCACGACTCCACGCTCCTGGAGATGGTCGCCACCCGCCCCCTCGACCGCCACGCCTTCGCCCGCCTGCCCGGCGTCGGCGCCCGCAAGCTCGACCTCTACGCCGACAGCTTCCTCGAGGTCATCCACAAGCACGCGTGAGCGGCCGGGCGGCCGGGCGGGCCCCCTCAGCCCGCCCGCATCTCCCGGACGAAGCGGTCGACCTGGCTGTCCAGCGCCTTCACCTGGTCGGCCACGGTGGTCGAGGCGTCGAGCACGCCCTGGGCCGACTGGCCGGCGTCGGCCGCGGCGCGGGCCACCGTGTCGATGTTGCTGCGCACGTGCCGGGTGCCGTCGGCCGCCTCGCCGACGTTGCGGGCGATCTCGCGGGTGGCGGCGCTCTGCTGCTCCACCGCGGCGGCGATGGCGGCGGCGATCTCGTTGATGGAGCGGATGGTGCCGGCGATGGCGCGGATCGCCGTCACCGATTCCTGGGTCACCGCCTGCATCGCGGCGATCTGCTGGCTGATCTCCTCGGTCGCCTTGGCGGTCTGGCTGGCGAGGTTCTTGACCTCGCTGGCCACCACCGCGAAGCCCTTGCCGGCGTCGCCGGCGCGCGCCGCCTCGATCGTCGCGTTCAGCGCCAGCAGGTTGGTCTGCGAGGCGATGTCGGAGATGAGGTCGACCACCTCGCCGATGCGGCCGGCGGCGCTGGCCAGCCCCTCCACCGTGTGGTCCGTCCGCTCCGCCTCGTCGGCGGCCTGCCGGGCGATGCGGCTGGAGTTCTGGACCTGGGTGCCGATCTCCTGGATCGAGGCCGACAGCTCCTCGGTGGCGGCGGCCACCGCCTCGACGCTGCCGGCCGCCTGCGCGGAGGTGGCGGCGGCGGTCGCCGCCTCGCCCGAGGTCTGCTCCGCCGTGCGGGTCATGCGGGCGGCGATCCCGTGCATGTCGGCGGCGGCGTGGGACACCCGCTCCAGCAGGCTGCGCACGCTGGACTCGAAGCCGTCGGCCATCTCCAGCATGGCGCGGCGGCGGTCGGCGGCGGCGCGTTCGCGCTCCTCCTCGGTGCGGCGCCGCTCCTCCTCCAGGGCGCGGGCGTTGTCGCGGAAGACCGCCAGCGCCTCGGCCATGCGGGCGATCTCGTCGCGCCCGCCCGACGGCACGGCGGCGGCGAGATCGCCGCCGCTGATGCGGGTCATCGCCGCGTTGAGGCGGCGCAGCCGCAGGACGATGCCGTTGCGCACGATGAACCAGCCGACCAGCAGCACCGCGGCGACGCCGGTCACGCCGAGGACGATCATGACGGTGCGGGCGGCGGCGGTGGTGGCCTCGGCCTGGCGGGAGGCGTCGTCCATCACCTGGCGGGCGGCGGCGGCGATGGCCGCGACGTGCTCGGACAGGACGCGGGTGCTGGCGCGGATCGTCTCGTCGAGCCCCTGCGCCCCGGCCAGGTAGCCCAGTTCGGCGCTGCGGCGGGCGAACAGCCCCTCCTCGCCCTGGCCGATCTCGGCCAGCTTCGCCGCGGCGTCGCGCAGCGCCGCCGCCTCGGCCGAGCCGGTGTTGCGGGCGCCGGCGGCGGTCATGGCCTTGACCGCCGCCTCGAAGCCGGCCCGCTGCTGCGACAGCTCGTAGGGGGCGGCCTCGTTGGCGGCGGTGGCGAGCAGGCCGGCCATCAGGTTGACCTCGCCGCGCAGCTCCAGGGCGGCGCGCAGGGCCTCGACCTCGTTGCTGAACAGGCGGGCGACCTGTTCGCCGGTGCGGGTGATGGTGTCGCCGCTGCCCATCATGAGGTTGAAGGAGGATTCGTCGGCCAGCTTGGACAGCACCCCCAGCAGCTCGTCGCGCACGGCCGTCATGTCCTTGACGATGCCGGCCCGCTGGTCGCTCAGCGCGATGCGCTCGGCCGCCGTCAGCCCGGCGTCGGCGAGCTGGGCGGCGCGCAGCGCGAACAGGTCGTCGCGGCCGCGCCCATAGTCGAGCAGGAAGTCGACCAGGATCGCCGCCTCGCCCGCCGCCTCGCCCTCGGGCAGGTTCTTCAGGCCGAGCAGCAGCCAGCGGCTGGTCGCGTCGAAATGCTCCTTCAGCGGCGGCAGTTGCGCCGGGTCGGTGACGTTGGCCGCCTCGATCAGCAGCGAGATGGCGAGGTTGGTGTCGGCCGACAGGCCGAGCGACGCCTGGACCGCGCCGACCTCCCGGTCGATCAGGGTGCGGATGGCCTCGCCGTTGGCCTCCATCGCACTGGACGCGCCCTGGTGCATCGACGCGGTCGCCTCCTCGACGACCGTGGTGGCGCGGCGCAGCACGTCGGCGTGCAGCGCCTTGGACATCTCGACGAGGCGGGCGCGCTCGGCCCGCGCCCTGCCCAGGTCGGAGACGGTGCCGGCGAGGTCGGCCAGGGCGACGCGCATGCCGCCCACCGCCTCCGCCGCCGCGTCGACCGCCGGCATGCCGAGCTCGCGCAGCCCGTCGAGCGCGGTCCCGACGGTCTGCGACTGCTCCTCGATCCGTTCGGCCAGGGCGGCCCGGTCCATGTCGTTGTCGGCGGCGCGCAGCGCCGGGGCCAGCTCGCCCAGCCGCACGGCGCCGATCTCCAGCTCCCGGGACAGCGCCAGCGCCCGCACGCCGCGCCCGGTGATGGCGTCGACGCTGGCGTCGATCTGCATGTAGGAGCCGTTGGCGACGAACGCCGCCACCACCGTCAGCGCCGCGCTCAGGCCGAAGGCGACCAGCAACTTGGTGCCGATGCTGAGCCCGCCGTCCCGCGCCGATCCCGACCGGATACCCGCCATGCCCCGTGTCCTCCCGTCTGGTGGGCCGGTTCCGCCCGGCCCGTTGTCGTGTTCGGCTCAGCCCTTCAGGCCGGCCAGACCGTCCACCGTCCGCAGGCCGCCGTCGGGGCCGATCACGGTGAAGCGCACGCCGTCGGCGCCCTGGTTGTCGCCGGGCCCGAAGCGCAGGACGAGGCCGCCGAGGTCGAACGGCCCGCCGTCGGCGACGGCGTGCAGCAGGCCGGCCCGCGTCGGCTCGCCGGGCGTGCGGGCGAGCGCCTCGACGACCAGCCGGCCGACGGCGTAGCCTTCGAGCGAGGCGGCGTCGGGCGGCGTCTCGGCGGCGGCGGCGAGCGCCGTGCGGAAGGCGGCGACCAGCGGCACCGTCCCGTCCTCGGGCGACGGCAGCACCTGGCTCACCGCCAGCCTGGCGCCGGCCATGCCCGGCTCGGCCGCCAGCGCCCGGGCGTCGGCGGCGGACACGGCGACGAACGCCGGGTCGAGCTTGAGGCGGTGCGCCAGCCGGATGAACTCGGCGCAAGGGGCGGCGGCGCCGACCATCACCACCGCCTCGGGATCGGTCTTGCGGATCGTCAGCAGCGCCGCCTTGACCGCGGTGGTGTTGCGGGGATAGGCGCCGCGGGCGACCGGCGGCAGGCCGTGCGCCTCCATCGCCCTCTCCACGCCGGCCAGCCCGGCCCGGCCGAAGGCGTCGTCCTGGTAGAGGATGGCGATGCGGCGGGCGCCGAGCGCGCCGGTCAGCCCGGCGATCCAGGCCTCGGCCTCCTGTTCGAAGGAGGGGCGCAGGTTGACCACGGTGCGCAGCGCCGGGTCGCGCAGGTCGGCGGCGCCGCTGAGCGGACCGATGAACGGGACGCCGGCGGCCTCGGCCAGCGGCTGCGCCGCCGCCGCGGTCGCGGTGCCGACGGCGCCGACCAGGGCGAACACCTCCTGCCCGTCGATCAGCCCGCGGGTTTCGGCGGCCGCGCGGTCGGGATCGCCGCCGTCGTCGCGGCTCAGCAGCTCCAGCCGCCGCCCGTCCACCCCGCCGGCGGCGTTGGCCTCGGCGAAAGCGGCCAGGATGCCGGCGCGCATGCCCCGCCCGAGGGCCCCGGCCGGCCCGTCGAGGGCGGCGACCTGGCCGAAGACGATGCGCCCGGCGTCCACCCCCGGTTCGGCCGCCGCCGTGCCCGAGATCCCGATCATGACCGCCAGGACCACACCGCCCAGCGTCATCCCCCGTCCCATCGCCGTCCTCCGCCCGCCCCACCCTGCCGGCCGCACGAAGCGCCGCCCTGCGGATAGTTCGTTAGAGAAACTGAATGAATTCTTAACGACGGGATTTGCCACATCTTTCGACCGTTCCGACCGGCCGGCGACGGCCCGCGAAATCGCCGCGCGGGAGCCCGCACATGAGGCTTGCATCCGCCCCCCATCGCCGCTATGGTCGCCGCCCAACGCCGCAGTAGCTCAGGGGTAGAGCAACTGATTCGTAATCAGTAGGTCGTTGGTTCAAATCCGACCTGCGGCACCATCGAATTCAAGGGCTTAGCGCTACCGGCGCTGGGCCCTTTTTCATTCCAGGTAGCTCCCAGGTAACATATGGCCATTGATGGCGGCCCGCAGCGAGGTGAACGGGGATCCGGTCATCCGAGAGATCTACGAACGCAGCTACAGGGCAGCCACCCTCGTCCGAACACCTAGACGACGGCTCGCGAGGCTAAGAGCGCCTAACAGAACCATCGCTCGACGAAGCGGACGGTGATGAGGGCGGCGGCGAGATGGTGGAAGGCGGCGAA
>NZ_JBPJSP010000054.1:0-19450 GCF_051225715.1 Azospirillum sp. ST 5-10 | reverse complement strand
GGTCAGAGGTTCAAATCCTCTCCCCGCAACCAAATTCAGAAGCCCGCCAGGCCAACGCCCGGCGGGCTTCGTCGTGTCAGGCCCCGGCCGCACGTCCGGGCTCCGCGGAACCAGCCCCCCGTTTCGTACAGCGGAACGGCGGAACGTCGCGCGCACCGCCATCATCGCCTCTCGTGTAGACTGCGGGCAAGCAAGCCGTCGCAGGACGGCATCGGGAAGAGCTCGCGGGGAGGGAGGCGGGATCATGCAATCGCGTGTCATCATCACGTGCGCGGTGACCGGCAATCTGACGACGCCGGACATGACGCCGCATCTGCCGATCACGCCGGGGCAGATCGCCGAATCCTGTCTGGAGGCGGCGGAGGCGGGGGCCGCCGCGGTGCACATCCACGTGCGCGATCCGGAGACCGGCCGGCCCTCCATGGACCTCGACCATTACCGTGACGTCGTCGAGCGCATCCGGACCCGCAACCGCCACGTCATCATCAACCTGACCACCGGGCCGGGCGGCCGTTTCGTTCCGCATCCCGACGATCCGAAGCTGGCAGGCCCCGGCACCACGCTGATGCGCCCCGAAGACCGGGTCAGGCACATCGCGCTCCTCAAGCCGGACGTCGCCACCCTCGACCTGAACACCATGAACTCCGGCGGGCAGGTGGTCATCAACACGCCGGACAGCGTCCGCCGCATGGCCGCGGTGATCAACAGTGCCGGCGTGAAGCCGGAGATCGAGCTGTTCGATTCCGGCGACATCGCCCTGTGCCGCGACCTGGTGGGCGAGGGAACGCTGAGAGGTCCGCTCCTGTGCTCGATCGTCATGGGCGTGAAGTACGGGTTCCAGCCGTCGCCGGAAACCGTGCTGTACGCGCGCGGCGCCCTGCCGGCCGGCGCGCACTGGACCGCCTTCGGCATCGGCCGCATGGCGTTTCCGATGGTGGCCCAGTCCTATCTGGCCGGCGGCCACGTCCGCATCGGCATGGAGGACGCCGTGCATCTCGAAAAGGGCGTGCTGGCCGGGTCCAACGCCGCCATGGTCGAGAAGGCCCGCGGCATCGTCGAATCGCTGGGCGGGCAGATCGCCACCGCGCCGCAGGCCCGGGACCTCCTGGCGCTTCCGCTGTAGCGGGACCTGTCCGGCGGCCGGCGTTGCGCCGGAGCCGGGACCGCAACCTCTTGGTCGGGAGACTTGCCGATGACCGGCATCGACGTTCCAGAACTGCCCGTCCCGAAAGTCACGCTGATCACCGGCGCCGGCAGCGGCATCGGCAAGGCAGCGGCCGCCCGTCTCGCCGCCCTGGGGTCGAGCGTCGTCGTCGGCTACAACAGCCGCCGGGCCCTGGCGGACGAGGTGGTCGCCGGCCTTCCGGGCAGCGGTCACCTGGCCATCCGCATCGCCATCGACGACACCGCGTCCATCGCCGAGGCGGTGGAGGCGGTGGACGCCCGGTATGGCCGCCTCGACGCGCTGGTCAATTGCGGCGGCGCGACCACGCCGGTGCCGGCCGGCGATCTCGAGGGGCTGACGGATGCCGTCTTCGACCGCACCGTCGCGGTCAATCTGCGCGGACCGTTCGCCATGGTCCGGGGCTTCCGTCCGTTGCTGGAGCGCGGCAGCCGGCCGGCCATCGTCAACATCTCGTCCATCGCGGCCCGGACGGGCCTCGGCAGCAGCCTCGCCTATCTGGCGGCGAAGGCCGGCGTCGACGCGCTGACGATCGCGCTCGCCAAGGTGCTGGCGCCGAAGATCCGCGTGTTCTCCGTCTCGCCGGCCGGCGTGGACACGGACTTCGTCCCCGGCCGCACCCGCGAGCAGTTGCAGAAGACGGCGGAACGCTTGCCGCTCGCCCACGTCACCACGCCGGACGACGTCGCCCGCGCGGTGGTGGCCTGCATCGTTCATCTGACCAGTGCCACCGGCATCGTCGTGCCGGTGGACGAGGGCCGGCATCTCTGACCCTTGGACAGGGATGTGGCGACCGCGACGACGCGGGATGGCAGGAAGGAAGGACGGCGAATGATCGAGAAGCGGCAGTTCTACATCGACGGCGCGTGGGTGGACCCGGTCGCGCCGTCGTCCCTCGAGGTCTTGAATCCGGCGACCGAGGAGGCCATCGCGACGATCGCCCTGGGCGCGCGTCCGGACGTCGATCGGGCGGTGACCGCGGCCCGCCGCGCCTTCGTGACCTATTGCGGGACGGCGGTCGAGGACCGCCTCGCCCACCTTCGCCGGATCATCGACGGCTTCAAGGCGCGCCTGCCGGAGCTGGCGCGGACGATGACCCTGGAAATGGGCGCGCCGATCACCTTCGCGACCGAACGCCAGGCCACCGTCGCGCTCTTCCATTTCGAGGAGGCGGCGCGCGTGCTTGCGGGCTACCGGTTCGAGGAGCCGATGGGCAACGGGATCGTGCGGCGCGAGCCCATCGGTGTGTGCGGGCTGATCACGCCGTGGAACTGGCCGCTGAACCAGGTCGCCTCCAAGGTGGCGCCGGCCCTGGCGACCGGCTGCACGGTCGTCCTCAAGCCGAGCGAGATCGCGCCGCTGAGCGCCATGCTCCTGGCCGACATCATCCACGAGGCCGGGCTCCCGGCCGGCGTCTTCAATCTGGTGAACGGCGACGGTCCGACGGTCGGCGAGGCCATCGCCGCCCATCCCGGGATCGACATGGTGTCGTTCACCGGCTCGACGGCGGCCGGCGTCCGGGTGGCCAAGCTCGCCGCGGACACGGTCAAGCGCGTCGCGCAGGAGCTGGGCGGCAAGTCCGCCAACATCATCCTGCCCGACGCCGATCTGCCGGCCGCGGTGATCGCCGGCGTGCACGCCTGCTACACCAACGGCGGCCAGAACTGCCAGTCGCCGACGCGCATGCTGATCCCGCGCGACCGGCGGGACGCCGCTTTCGCCGCGGCGCGTGCGGCGGTCGGGAGCGTTCGCCTGGGCGACCCGCTCGACCCCGCGACCACCATGGGGCCGATGGTCAGCGCCGCCCAGTTCGACAAGATCCAGGACCTCATCCAGTCGGGCATCGACGAGGGCGCCACGCTGGTGGCCGGCGGCACCGGACGCCCGGCCGGCTTCAACCGCGGACACTACGTCCGCCCGACCGTGTTCGGCGACGTGACGCCGCGGATGAGGATCGCGCGCGAGGAGATCTTCGGACCGGTGCTGTCCATCCTGAGCTACGACAGCGAGGAGGAGGCGATCGAGATCGCCAACGACACGCCGTTCGGACTGGCGGGTTTCGTGCAGTCCCGCGACCGGGACCACGCCCGCGCGGTCGCCAACCGCATCCGTGCCGGGCGCGTCTACCTCAACGGCGCGCCGTTCGACCGCAGCCTGCCCTTCGGCGGCTACAAGCAGTCCGGCAACGGGCGCGAGTTCGGCGTCTTCGGCTTCGAGGAGTACCTCGAGGTGAAGGCGATCCTCGGTTAGCGCGTGCTCCGGCCGGAGCATGGTCCGAAGGCTGCCGCAGCAGGCTGATTCCGATACGGGCCCAATCGAAGGCTTCGCCGCGCGGGAGCATAGCGAAGGGGCGCGCGAAATGCGGAAGCGGCGTCCTGATGCGATGCGAACGCTGGCGGCTGAGGGCGAGGATGTCGCGCTCGGCAGTGTCCTGCCATGCCGTCTCTGCGACCCGAATGGACCGGACGCTATTCGGCGAAGCGCCGGTTGACGGCTTGGCAGGTGCAGCCGGCGAGTCCGCCGATCGCGGTGGCAAAGGCGAGATGCATGAAGGATGCGGCGGCAGGGTCAACATCGGCCGCGAAGTAGGTCACCATGCCGAGGAACCACGCCAGCATGTTGCCCAGGATGCGATGGGCGCGCAGGCCGACGATGAGGATCGCGACGAGGAACACAACGACCGGCAGCGCCATGTGATCAAGCCACGGAATGAGGGCGCCGGTTACGATGTGCGATGCGGCGCCGATGGCGATGCCCAACCACAGGCACAACATCGCCGCCGCGCTGTTCTTCAGCGATGTCGGGCGCGTGAACCAGGCAATGAACCCGGCGAACATCACCCAAACCTCCAAGCCGAACGCCGCGCTGAGCCAAGCGGCAACTGCGGCGACAACGGAGGCGTTCAGCGTCCAGAGGATGAATTTTCCGCGTGGCTGACCGTGATCGGCCTGCCGCATGTCCTGAGCTTGCGGGGTGCTCATGGTGGAATGTCCTTTTGTCGGTCGCCAAATCAGGCTCGAGTGCCGCGAACCCGGACGCGCTGCGTTCTTCGCGCCTCGCCCGACCTGTGTGCGGACCGCTGTTGAACGGTTCGGGCCGGCACCTATGCCGGGTTGAGACTGGCGTAGATTTCCCGATAGACACCGCTTCGCTCCGCCATGCGCAGAGCCTTGACCCGCTCGACCAGGATCTCGCCACCGGCCGGTGTCGGCTTTTGGAGCAGCCCGACGACTTCCGCGATGCAGTCGGCGAGCGGCATGGCGGCCGGATCGCTCGCCTGCCGAGGACCCGCGAGTTCCGTCCGCACGTAGGGGGGCGGCAGTTCGATGACTTCGATCGGCGTGTGCCGGAGCTGGTGGCGCAGGGACTGAAGCCAAGAATGGAGAAACGCCTTGCTCGCGCAGTAGGTGGGGTAGTTGGAGCGCGGTACGAAGGCGAGGCCCGAGGTGGTTGTGATGATCGTCGCGGACGGTTGCCGCGCGAGCGTCGGCAGCAGGGCGGCGGTCAGCCGCAGGACGCCCACGATGTTGGTCTCGACGATGGCGAGCGACGTATCGATGTCGATCGCATCGCCGTCCCAGGCCTCCTGGCGGGAAATGCCGGCATTGTTCACGAGCACGTCGAGGTCGGGGAAAAGGGATTGAACGTCTTCGGCGAGGCGGGCGATCGCCGTCGGGTCCCGCATATCCGCCGGCAGGCCATGCATCCCGGGATGCGCCGCGGTGATTTCGTCGATGAGCGCTTGGCGACGTCCCGTGATGATGACGTGGTTGCCGAGCCGATGGAACGCTTCGGCGAGCCCCCGGCCGATGCCGCTCGTGCCGCCGGTGATGAGCATGGTGCGACCGGTCAGATGCATGGCCTGATGCTCCTACTGCTGAGGTACCGGAAGGCCGGCGCTGCCGAGCACGGCGGGCTTGAGGGTGTCCTCGCACCATTGGCGGAAGCGCGTCGGCGTTGAGTTTTCGGGCGTCCTCGGGACCGTCAGGTCAAGGCCCTGATCCTTGGCCCAGGCCATGTCGGTCATGCCCTGCGCCATGGCGTCGGACATGCCGAACTGCGCGAAGCGGGCCTTGTAGGCCTCAAAGCTGATCTGCACGTAGCGGACCGGTCTGCCGATCACATCGGAGATGATGTCGGCCATGTCGTTGAACGAAATGTCCTCGGGACCGAGGAGCGGCACGTCGCTCCGGCCCGTCCAGCTGTCATCGAGCAGCCAACGCGCCGCGACTGCGGCGATGTCGCGCGTCGCGACGCTCGGGAGCTTGAGATCGCCGGAGATCGGCAGGAAGAACTTGCCCTGATCCCTGATCGCGGCCGCCTGGCGGGCGATGTTGTCCATGAACGACGGGTTGGCGAGGCCACGGAAAGCGACGCCCGTGCTGGCGATCAGATCGTCCCCTGCCAGCGAGCCGGCGACGTAGCCCGCCTTGCCGGCAAGCGGCGAACCGCGTCCGAGCGCCGTGATCGCAACGACGCGCTTGACGCCGTGCTCCTTCAGGGCCGCCGCAGCGGGGCGCGTGAAATCGACATAGGCCGCCATGACGGAAGCGGCCGTCGGATCGGGGGGTGTGAGCCAGAACACCGTATCGGCGCCTCTGAACGCTTCGTTCACGACGCCGGCGTCCCCGTGAGAGCCTTCGACGACCTCGGCGCTGCCTCGCACCTCTTCGGCCAGACGCGATGGATCGCGCGCGATCACTCGGATCGGCGCGCCCGACTTGAGGAGGTTCCGGACGACTTGGTGGCCAATGTCGCCGGTGGGGGCGGTTACGACGATCATGTTTTGCTCCCGTGTTCGAAGGCGCTGGCGCGGTCGGCCCAGCCGCTCCCGCTGGCTGCCCAGGCCGACGTGCCGTCGCCAGCATTCCTGTTCGAGCTGGAGGGTAAGCGGTTGCGTTCGGACGGTCCATGCTGCACAGTCCGCATTATCTTTGCGGTCGTCCGAGATGGGCCATGGATCCGCTATCAGACGTTCTGTCGCTGCTTAAACCGCATGCCTACGTGTCCTCCGGCTTCGATGCCGGCGGGGACTGGGCCGTCCAGTTCGGCGACCAGCACAAGCTCATCAAATGCTATGCGATCGTGTCGGGGGGCTGCTGGCTCACCGTCGAGGGCGTCTGCGAGTCCGTGCGCTTGGAGGCCGGCGACTGCTTCGTGTTGCCCACCGGCCGCCCCTTCCGGCTTGGCAGCAACATTGATGGGCCGGCGGTCGAGGCCAGGGAGATCTTCCCGGCCGCACGAAGGGGTGGTGCCGTTACGCTGAATGGCGGCGGCGGATTGTTTCTCGTCGGAAGCCGCTTCGGGATTGCGGGCAGCCACGCCGACATGCTGCTGGGCCTGCTTCCCCCGATCGTCCACATTCGGGAGCAACCCGGGCAGGCGGCGCTGCGCTGGTCCGTCGAGCAGATGATGAAGGAGCTGCGCGAAGGGCGGCCCGGCAACGCGCTCGTGACGCAGCATTTGGCCCATCTCATGCTCATGCAGGCTCTGCGCGCGCATCTGGACGCGGGGCGCGGCGATCGTGTCGGCTGGTTCTTCTCCCTGGCGGATAAGCAACTCGGCGCCGCGATCAAGGCGATCCATTCCGATCCCGCTCATCCATGGACCTTGCAAGAACTTGGTGGGATCGCCGGCATGTCGCGCTCGACCTTCGCGCTCCGGTTCAAGGAGCAGGTCGGAGAGCCGCCGATGCAGTATGTGGCGCGATGGCGGATGCTGCTCGCTTGCGACAGGCTGGAGAATTCGCGCGATTCGGTCTCCGCGGTCGCCGTCTCGCTCGGCTACGAATCGGAAAGCGCGTTCAGCACGGCCTTCAAACGCGTCATGGGGTGCTCGCCCCGCCAGTACGGACGCGGTCACAAGCCCAAGGCGCGGCAGAACGGCGTGGCGACCGGCGCCGCCACCGCAACGGGGCAGGAGGCAGGGTCTCAGGGCATCGATCGCAGCGCTGCCGCCACCGCGGCCTGAGCACGCTTTCCGAACTCCGCCCACCTTTGGGCGGGCTCGGCAAACCTGCTCAGTTCCACCGTGTCATGGAATCCGGCGCCGGGCGTCGGTCGTCATCGGTGTGCTCGGCGGACCATCGGCGGACTTGCATCTTGGCAGCTGCCGTTTCACGTTGTGAAACAGGCACGCCGCCGAAACCGTCAACTCGTCGAGGGAACGTCATGCCGGCCGCGGATCAGGGCAAGTCGGGAGAGGTCCAGTCGGTCACGCGCGCGCTCGACCTCCTGGAGGCGCTGAACCGCCAGAAGGTCGCGTCGGTGAAGCAGCTCCATGAAACGACCGGCCTGCCCAAGCCGACCATCGTGCGCCTGCTGAAGACGCTGACCGCCCGCGGCTACGTCGCCAACGACCACCGCCAGGGCGGCTATTCCGTGACCTCGCTGGTGCGCGCCCTGAGCTGCGGCTTCCATGGCGATCCCATGGTGGTGGAGGCGGGCCGCGCCTGGGCCATCGACCTCACGCGCCGGCTCAAATGGCCGGTGGCCATCGCGGTGCTCGACGAGGACGCCGTCACCGTGCGCTTCAGCACCATCGCCGACAGCCCCATCTCGCCCTTCCAGGGCACGGTGGGCCGGCGGCTGAGCCTGGTGTCGCGCGGCCTGGGGCGCGCCTATCTCGCCTTCTGCCCGGCCGCCGAGCGCAGCATCCTGTTGCGCATCCTGGCGTCCTCGAAGGATCCGGAGAACGCGCCGGCGCACCAGCCGGCGGCCCTGCTGCGCCAGCTCAAGGCCATGCGCGGCCAGGGCTACGCCGAGCGCGACCCGACGGTCGAGCCGAGATCCTCCTGCACCCTGGCGGTCCCGGTGATGGACGGCGACCGCGTGCTGGCGACCCTGGGACTGACCTATTTCACCTCGGCCATGAAGCGCACCCAGGCGGTCGACCTCTATGTGCCGCATCTGCGGGTCGCGGCGGAGAACATCGCGCGCAGCATCTCCCGCCTCGACGGCCGGCAGGACGTCGACCCCGTTTCGTGATGCGAAACGGCGGTGAATAGTTCGCCACGGCCGGCCGCGCCTTCCCGTATCATCCCGTGCAATTGACCAGGCAAACGGTGAGGGAGGCGAGCGATGTACCACTCCAGCGACCCGCGGGCGGGTTTGGCCGCCAAACCGGCCGGCGGGCCCGCGGCACCGCTCACCGGCTATGGCGGCGCCGAGTACGTGCGCTTCTACCAGGAGCCGCCGCAGGAGGAGGGACCCGAGGGCAGGACCTGGTACGCGCGGGGCCAGAACTTCCTGATCGCCGTCACCGACCCGGCCGAAGGCGCGGTGCTGGCGCGCGAGGCGCAGCCCGACGAATACGCGCTCATCCTGCACGACCCGGGGCTCGAGGTTGAGATCGCCACCGCGGACGGCACCCGGACGGTGACCGGCAACACGCTGGCCTTCGTGCCGCCCGGCGCCTCCCGCGTGACCGTCCGCAAGCCGGGCCGCATCGTCCGCATGTTCACCACCCGGTCGGAGGATCTCGCGGCGAAATGCGCGAACGCCGGCTCCTACCGCACGCCCAAGCCGGCGGTCGCGCCGGCCACCCCGTGGCCGACCCCGAAGGACGGCTTCCGCCTGCGCGTCTATTCCCTCGACGTGCCGCCGGAGACAGGCCGCTTCGGGCGCATCTGGCGCTGCACGACCCTGATGGTGAACTACATCGATCCGCGCCAGGGGCCGCGCGATCCCACCATGCTCTCGCCCCATCATCACGACGATTTCGAGCAGGGGTCGCTGGCGCTGGAGGGCGAGTTCGTCCACCACCTGCGCTGGCCGTGGGTGCCGAACCGGACGATCTGGCGCGACGACGAGCACGAGCTCTGCGCCAGCCCCTCCATCGCCGTCATCCCGCCGCCGGCGGTGCACACCACCGAGGCCGTCGGCCAGGGCCTGAACCAGCTCGTCGACCTGTTCTGCCCGCCGCGCCTGGACTTCTCGCGGAAGCCCGGGTGGGTGCTGAACGCGGACGACTATCCCATGCCGGAGGCCTGAGAATGTCCGAAGCGTCTTCCTTCCGGCAGCGCATGCTGGCCGGTGACCGGCTGGTCGGCACCTTCCTCAAGACGCCGACCAGCCACGGCACCGAGATCGTCGCCGGGCTCGGCTTCGATTTCGTGGTCGTCGACCAGGAGCACGCGCCGTTCGACCGCACCACGACCGACATCGCCCTGATGGCGGCCCGCGGCTGCGGCATCCCGGCGCTGGTGCGCGTCCCCGGTCCGGAGGCGATCCTGCCGGTCCTGGATTCCGGCGCCGCCGGCATCCTGATGCCGCATGTGGCGAGCGCCGCCTACGCGGCCGAGGTGGCGGCGCTGTGCCGCTACGGCGGACGGCGCGGCTACGCCACCAGCACCCGCGCCGGGGGGTTTTCGTCGGTGCCGATGTGGAGGCACATCCGGGACTCCGACGCGGCGGTGACCGTGGTGGCGCAGATCGAGGACCCCGCGGCGCTCGACGCGATCGACGCCATCGCCGCGGTGGAGGGGATCGACTCCCTGTTCATCGGCCGCGGCGACCTGACGGCGGCGTTCGGCGACGAGACGCCCGATCCGCCGGCGGTCCGCGCGGCGGTGGAGACCATCGCCGCGGCGGCGCGCCGGGCGAACAAGGCGGTCAGCGTCTTCGTCGGCGGCCGTGCCGAGGCCGAATGGCTGCAGCGCCAGGGGGCGACCACCTTCGTCCTCGGCTCCGACCAGGGCTTCCTGCGCCAGGCGGCGGCCAAGGGCCTCGCCGAGCTGCGCGACACGCTGGGCTGACCGCCATGGAGGAGATCCGCCCGGCCGAGCTCGAGGGCGACGCCGCCTACAAGCTGCTGTGCGGCGTCGTCGTGCCGCGGCCGATCGCCTGGGTCAGCACGCGGTCCGCGGCCGGGGTGTCGAACCTGGCGCCGTTCAGTTGCTTCACCTTCGTCTCGCACCGCCCGCCGATGCTGGGGGTGAGCATCGGCCGGCGGCCGGGCGGCCTCAAGGACACGGCGCGCAACATCCACGAGACGGGGGAGTTCGTCGTCCACATCGCCGACGAGACCCTGCTCGCCCCCCTGCACCGCAGCGGCGCGGAATACCCGCCCGACGTCAGCGAGGCCGACCGGCTGGGGCTGGCACTGGTGCCGAGCCGGCTGGTGGCGCCCCGGCGCGTGGCGGCGGCGCCGGTCGCCATGGAATGCCGGCTGCACTCGGTTCTCGACTTCGGCAACAACCAGTTCTTCGTCGGCGAGATCCAACTCTTCCTCGTCCGCGACGGCCTTGCCGCCGACGGCAAGATCGACACCGCGCGGCTGCGGCCGCTGGCGCGGCTGGCCGGACCGAACTACGCGACCCTGGGCGAGATCATCGCCGTGCCGCCGCAGCCCCGGCCATCCGACCTCGAGACGAACAGCGACGCGCCGGCCTGAGGGCGCGGGCGCGATCGCCACCCACACCAGGAGACACGTCGATGAGCGGCGATCCCATTCTCACCTTCTCCAAGACCGTCGAGGAGTATTCCGATGCGCCGGATGCGGTCATCGACGACATCCTGCGCGGTGCGGTCGACCTCCATTGCCACAGCGGACCGTCGGTCATGCCGCGGTCCCTCAACCACGTGCAGGCCATTACCGAGGCTCAGGACGCGGGCATGAGCGCGGTCCTGTTCAAGGACCACTACTATTCCGTCACCCCGGTGGCGAAGCTGCTCGAGGAGACGCTGCCCGACCTGCGGGTCACCCTGCTGACCGGGGTGCCGCTCAACAACACGGTCGGCGGGCTGAACCCCTACGCCGTCGACCATGGCCTCAAGCTCGGCGCGCGCATCGTGTGGATGCCGACCTTCAGCGCCGCCAACCACCTGCGCCACGGCCACCGGCACGTCATCCTGCCGACCAAGGAGGAGATGCTGCGGCCCACCGGGCTGTCGGTCGTCACCGACAAGGGTGAACTCAAGGACGAGGTCAAGCCGATCCTCGACCAGATCGCCGCCTACGACTGCGTGCTGTCGGCCGGCCATCTCCACATCAGCGAGATCTGGCCGCTGTTCGACGAGGCCAGGAAGCGCGGCGTGAAGCGCCTTCTGGTCAACCACCCGACCTTCGTGATCGACGCCAACCTGCGCGACATCAAGGAGCTCGTCGGCATGGGGGCCTACGTCGAGCACTCCTTCTGCATGTTCATCAACGAGACCTACAACAAGAAGTTCACGGGCGAGCAGCTCAAGGAGCTGATCACCGCCGGCGGCGTCGACCGCACCATCCTGGGGTCCGATCTCGGCCAGGCCAAGAACCCGCACCCGGTCGCGGGCTTCCGCTCGGTGATCCGGCTCTGTCTGGCGCTCGGCTACGGCGAGACGGACATCCGCAAGATGATCGGCCTCAACGCCTGCCGGCTGATGGGCCTGCCGGAGCCGCAATCGGCGGCGGCCGAGGCGGCCGACTGAGGGCCCGGCCGGCCGGAGGTTGCGGGAGACGAAACGCCGGCGCGCGCGCATCGACGGCCGGGTCCGGCGCCTGGAGTATGGTCCGAAAGACCAGTGCCGAGGGACCCGGCCGAAACGTACAGTGCCGGCAAGCGGAACGCGATCCGACAGGCTTCGTGACGGCGCCGAACACCAGTCCCGCGGGACCGTGACCTCGTGAAGCGGCGCCTCCCGTCTCAAAAATCGAAAATCGGCAATGGTGTTGCGCTAGGGAGGACGAGACATGAACAAGCTGGCGAGAATGGCGTTCACGGCGCTGTGCCTGTGTCCGGGCGCGGCCGCGGCGGACGATGTCACCCTGCCCAAGACGCTCGTGTGGACGAGCTTCGATACGGGCAGCCTCGGCTACAACCAGTCGATCGCCGTCGGCAAGGCGCTGGAGGATGCCTACGGCATCTCCCTGAGGGTGCTGCCCGCCAGCACCGACCTGTCGCGCGTCGCCCCGGCGCGCAGCGGGCGCGTGCCCTTCGCCCTGGCGGGAAGCGACGCGTTCTACGCCTTCGAGGGCGTCCTCAGCTACGCCAACCCGGAGTGGGGGCCGCAACCCCTCACCGGCGTCGTCCTGGTGGGCGCCGACAACGGCGTGGCCATGGGCGTGCCCGATGACGGCAGCATCAAGACCATCCAGGACCTCAAGGGCAAACGCGTGGGCTGGGTGGTCAGCTCGCCCTCCGTGCAGTCCAACGCCCGCGCCTTCCTCGCCTTCGGCGGCCTGGCCCTCGACGACGTGCAACTGGTCGAGCAGCCGAGCTACGGCGGCGCCTGGCAGGCCTTCGCCAACGGCCAGATCGATGCCATGACGGCCGTCACCAGCGGCAGCGCGCTGCTGGAACAGGCGGCGGCCTCGCCCCAGGGACTCCGGTGGATCCCGCTGCCGTTCGCCGACACCGAGGGCTGGAAGCGCCTGCAGAGCGTCAATCCCCACTTCTACCAGCGCAAGGCCACGGTCGGCGTCAACATCAGCAAGGACGATCCCCTGGAATGCGCCGGCGTTCCCTATCCCGTGCTGATCACCTACGCCGCCGATCCCGACCTCGTCTACAACGTGGCCAAGGCGATCGACCGGCAGGCGCCGGTCTACAGCAAGGCGCAGTCCGGCACGTCGGGCTGGGCGGCCAAGTCGCAGGCCTATGACTGGGTCGTGCCGTACAACGAGGGGGCGGTCCGGTACTACAGGGAAGCCGGCACCTGGGACGCCGAGAAGCAGAAGCACAACGACCAGCTCATGGCGCGCGGCCGGGTCCTGCAGGAGGCCTGGAAGAAGATGGCCGACGTGACCGGCGACGACTTCGCCCAGAAGTGGCTGAAGGTGCGTGCCGAGGCGCTCGAGGCGGCCGGCTTCCCCGCCTATTTCAAGTAACGCCCGCAACCCCCCTTTGCAGGTCAGGCCCAGATGTCCGAGATCGAGAACAATTTCTACGACGGCGAGGCGGCGCCCGCCCGCGTCGTCGGCGGCAGGACGGTGCTGGTCATCCGCGTCTTCACGATCGCCATGCTGCTTCTGGGAGTCAACCAGACGTTCAACGTCGGTTCGATCGTCGATGTGGCGATCCTCGACAACCAGTACCTTTACGCGGTCCTGGCGCTGTGCATTCCTCCGGTGTTCCTGCTCTTTCCCGGCCTCGCGTCGCGGCCGGGGCAGGGACCCGGCGTCGTCGACTGGGCCTTCGCGGTCGTCGCCCTGGTGACGCTGGGCTACTTCATCCTCAACGCCTACGACATCGTGCTCTCCGGCTGGGAGATGGCGCCGCCGACGACCGCGGTCGTCTTCGGCACCGTCCTGTGGGTGGTCATGATCGAGGCGGGCCGCCGCACCGGCGGCCTCGTCCTCAGCGCGATCGTCTGCTTCTTTTCCCTGTACCCCCTGTTCGCCGACAAGCTGCCGGGGCCGATCTCCGCCTTCAGCTCCCCCTTCGCGTACGTCGCCGCCTACCACGCGATGAGCCTGGAGAGCATGCTCGGGATTCCGCTCAAGGCCTTCGCGAACCTGGTCTTCGGCTTCGTGGTGTTCGGCGCCGCGCTGGAGCACACCGGTGCCGGCCGCTTCTTCATCAACCTCGCCTTCGCGCTGCTCGGCCGGGTCCGCGGCGGGCCGGCCAAGGTGGCGATCCTGTCCAGCGGCCTGATGGGCTCGCTGAGCGGCAGCGTGGTCACCAACGTGCTGACCACCGGCGTGATGACCATTCCCGCCATGCGCAAGGTCGGCATGAAGGGTACGGTGGCGGCCGGCATCGAGACCTGCGCCTCGACGGGCGGCGTGCTGATGCCGCCGGTGATGGGGGCGGCCGCCTTCGTGATGGCCGACTTCCTCCAGGTCCCCTACGCGACGATCGCCATCGCCGCGGTGATCCCCGCATTCCTCTACTTCTTCGGGCTGTTCGTGCAGATCGACGCCCGCGCCGCCCGCGAGGGGCTGCGCGGCCTCGCGGCCGACGAGATCCCCGACCTGAGGAGGACCCTGAAGGAGGGCTGGCACCACGTCTTCGCCTTCGTGCTGCTGACCGTCATGCTGCTGGTGCTGCAGCAGGAGCAGTACGCGCCGTTCTACGCCACCGTGGCGCTGGTGGCGGTCAACCAGCTCGTCTCCCGCACCGACCGCTGGGGCCGGGCGGAACTGCTGGGCTTCATCGACAGCCTGTCCCGCCTGTTCGCCACGCTGGCGGCCACCCTGGCGGCGGTCGGCATGATCGTCGGCGGCCTGTCGATGACCGGTCTCGCCGGCACGCTGGTCAACGACCTGCTGCACATCGCCGGCGGTTCGCCCTACCTGCTGCTGATCATGGGGGCGATCACCAGCCTGGTGCTCGGCACCGGCATGACGGCGACGGCCTGCTACATCTTCCTGGCGGTGATGCTGGCCCCGGCCCTCATCCAGGTCGGGCTCGACCCGCTGGCGGTCCACCTCTACATCTTCTACTGGGGCATGCTGTCCTTCATCACCCCGCCGGTGGCGCTCGGCGCCTTCGCCGCCGCCTCGATCGCCAGGACCCCGCCGATGCGCACCGGCTTCGAAGCGATGAAGATCGGCAGCATCATCTACTTCATCCCGTTCTTCTTTGTCTTCGACCCCGCGCTGATCATGCACGGAACCTGGCCCCACGTCCTCGGCTCGACCGCGCTGGCCGTTTTCGGCGTCTGGATCTTCGCGAGCGGCATCCAGGGCTACATGGTCGGTGTCGGCCCCCTGTTCGCCGGGGGCCCCCTGGGGGCGCTGATGCGGGTTCCCCTGCTCGTCGGCGCCGTGGTGATCGCGCTGCCCGGCAACGCGGTGCCCGGCCTGAACGACTGGCAGCTTCTCGGCCTCGGGCTTCTGATCATCGCCCCGGTCGTTCTCGCCGCCCTCATGCGGAACCGCCGCCAGGCCCACAAGGCCGTCGCTCCGGCCTGGCCCGGTGCGGTCCGCCCGGCGATGACCGGGGCGCCGCCGCCGACCTGAACACGACCGCCGCCCGGCCGTCGCCGGCCGGGCGCGGCGCGCCATCGTCGACGGGCCATGCCGACCCGACGACGGACCGATTCGAGCGGAGGGGGGACCGCATGCAGCCCGATACCGACCGTCGCCTGCTGGCGATGCTGGACCGCGAGGAGCTGTTCGACCTGGTCCGGCGGGAGCGGTTCGCCCGCGACCAGCGCCGCTTCGACGTCATGCGGGACTGCTTCCACGACGACGCCTACGTGCGGACGAGCTGGTACGACGGTCATGGTGGCGACGCCTACGTCGAGGCCACGCGCGCATGGATGGAGCGGGCCGGCACCGGCAAGCACTGGGTGTTTCCCGCCTATGCCCGCGTCGTCGGCGACAGGGCGACCGTCGAAAGCCCGGCCATGATCTTCAACCGGGTGACGCTTGCCGGCGTCGAGGCCGACTTCCACGTCTTCTGCCGCTTCTTCTCGCGTGCCGTGCGCGACCGCGGCGTCTGGAAGCTCCTGTCCTTCGAGGTCCTCTTCGAGCGGGACATCCTGCGGGCCGTCAACGCGGCCGAGACGCTTCCCATCGATCGGGCGGTGCTGGAGACGCTGCGTCCGTCCTACCGCTGCCTTGCCTACATCCAGTTGAGCCGCGGCGTGACGGTCGACCACGACCTGCTCGGCGACGACCGCCCCGCGCAGCTGGCGGCCTTCCACGCCGGCGAGGAGGCTTGGCTCGCCGGCGCCACGTAGGTCCGTCCGGTGCCGCGGCGATCGGCGTCGGCGGCTCTCCGCGTGCCGGCTCGTCGTTGCCGCGGCACCGACGATCACATCCCCATGCTCAGCCGAACGCAAAGGCCCGCGGGTCTCCTCGCCCGGCCGGCCTTTGCGCGCCGCGGACGCCCGCGGCGCCGGGCGGCGCCCCGGCCGGTCACCCGCGGATGACGGCCGAGGACAGGATTGAGCGCACCTCCGGCAGGTGCTTGTCGTAGTGGTAGAGCGCCGTCCCCTGGTAGGCGATCAGGTAGAGCCGGCCGTCGGCCACGGCGGCGACGGCCAAGCCCTTGCGGTCGACCTCGTCCTGGCCGGTGTAGGTGAACTCCATGTGCAGTCCGGGACGGCCCATCACCGTGGCCGGCTCCACCTTGGTGTAGCGGAACAGGCTGGACGCCGTCACCGTCGTCAGCGTCGCCTCGAACAGCGAGGCGATCTCCTCCGGCGGCATCGCCGTGCGGAAGGCCGGCAGCTTGTCGGCACCGCCGGTCGGGTGGAACAGCGGCTTGCCGTCGGCCACGCCGGGAACGATGACCAGCGCGTGCAGCGCCTCACCCTCCACCGTCCAGAGCTCCGGAGCGCCGATATCGCCGGCCGCCGGGTTGGCCACGCGGCTCCACCGTTCGGTCGGAGTCAACTGGAGCGTTCCATCGACCACCCGGGTCTGCGGCTCGACCAGGGCGTAGCGGGCACAGGACGCCAGCGCCAGCACCGCCGCGCCCAGCGCCATCACCTTGACGGACTTCATGGGGTCAGACTCCGATGTAGCTTTGGATCAGCGCCCGGTCGGGCGCGTCCGGCACGGCCTCGAGGTAGCGCCGCAGCGCGTCGCTGGCGGCGCGGCGGTCGCCCTGCGCGCGCAGGACGAGACCGTAGCCCCGCCAGGCGAGGGGTGGCGCGTCCGGCAGCGCCAGCGCCCGTTCGTAGGCGGCGCGGGCGCGGGCTTCGTCGCCGCCCTCGTCGCGCAGCCGGTACAGCTCGCCGCCGAAGAAGTGGACGTCGGCGTCCTGCGGCAGTTCGCGCTCCATGCGGTCGAGCAGGACGAGCGTCCTGGGGAACTGGCGCAGGCGCAACTCGTCCTGGAACAGCGTCAGGCGGATGCCGCGTAGGGCCTGCCGGTACGCCTCCGTTCCGGTGCCCTGGCCGGGCCGGGCCAAGGTGTCGGCGCGTTGGCGTAGGGTCTCCATGCGCTCCTCCGACCCAGGGTGGGTGGCGAAGAGCAGGCCGGCGCCGCTGTCCTCGTCGGCGGCCTTCTTCTCCGCCACCATCTGCTCCCAGACCTTGGACGCCTCGACGGGGGCATAGCCCGCCTTCGCCATCAGTTCGATGCCGATGTCGTCGGCCTCCCGCTCCTGGTCGCGCCGGTAGGAGAAGACGCCCGCCAGCACCATCATGTTGGTGAGGTTGCTCAGTCCGCCCACGCCGGCCACCGCCAGGCCGAGGCTGAGGAAGGCGGCGACGTCCATGCCGTCGCGCTGCTGCCGCCAGTTGGAGATGGTGTGGCGCTGGAGGAAATGCCCGATCTCGTGCCCGAGGACGGCGGCCAGTTGGGCCTCGTTGTGGCAGCGCAGCAGAAGCCCCGACCACACCTGCATCATGCCGTTGGGCGCCATGCTCGCGTTGAAGTGGGGCGTGCGCAGCAGGTACGTCCGCACGTCCCGGCAATGGTCCCCGGCGAGATGGCAGGCGAGGTCGTGGACGTAGGCGTTGAGCTCCGGGTCGCGGATGCGGTGGCGCGACTGCCTCAACTCGGCCTCCGCCTTCTCCATGCTGCGCCACAGGCCGGCTTCGTCCGTCTCGGCGGCGGGGCGGTAGCCCGGAGCCAGGGGCGCCACCGCGGATCCGCCGCCGGTGGCGCAGGCGGCCAGCGCCAGCGTCGCGCAGGCGCACCCCGCGCCCGCCAGCATCCGGCGCCGGTCCGGTCCGCTCATCGCGGAAACTCCGTCAGCAGTACGGTCGCCGTCTCGCGTGCCGCCTCCGCCGTCCGCAGATCGCCGGTGCCCCGCTGCAGCCGGTTGAACCAGACGATGTCGCCGGTCCGCAGGTCGACGAGGGACGCGAAGCCCACCTGCGCGCCGCCGGGGACCGACACGCCGAAGGCGCCGGCGACGATCATCAGGGCGACGCGGCCGGCGGAGGAGTAGCTGTCGCGGATGTAGGTGAACAGCGCATAGTCCGCCCCCGTCGCCTCGCGCAGCGGGCCGACCGCCGGGCCGAGCGACCAGTCGAACCGGTCCTTCTTGGTCGGCAGGGCCATCGCCTCGATTCCGTTGACGAGGATGGTCGAGCCGACGACGCCGTGCAGCTTCTGGATCTGGTGCAGCCGGTCGACGACCTCCTGCGGCAGATCACCCTCGTCGTAGACGGCGAGCTTCAGCCCGTCGGTCCGCTGCCTTTCCCGCAGCGCCGACAGGAGGTGGGCGCGGGCCGCGTCCGTCCAGTCGGCCCTGGGGTCCGGGGCCCCGGAAGCCGACAGCTCGACCAGCTCGACGTCGAGGGGCATGAGGACGATCCGGGCATCCCCCGACGGCCGCTTCAGCGTCTCGATCTGGCGGTTGGCGGTCGCCGTGCAGGCGCCGACCAGCACGACGGCCACGGCCAGGGCGAGGAGGCGGGCACCCCGTGCCGTGCGGCTGCAGAAATGTGTCATCGCGTATCCTGGAATGCGGCCCGCCCGAGCGGCGTGCAGGTGTGGCGAGAGCTCAATTCATACCGGAGGTGCCCGGCCTCCTGCAACCCCGTACCGACTTCACATCCAAGGGTTCAACCGGCAGGTGCCGGATGGCGGTCCGCCCGTCCTCCGCGGCCGGGGCGGGTCGGCGGACGCTCCTCATCCGTCGGCGCGGCGCTATACTGGCGGCCATGGAGCACGCCCTTCAGCACATGGACGCGGGCCTCGTCGTGCTCGACCAGGACCGGTGCGTCGTCTCGCTCAACGCCGCGGCCGCCCGCATCCTCGGCCGCGCGGCGGCGGACCTGCTGGGCGCCCGGCTGCACGACCTGCACCCGCCGGGCAGCCGCGCCAAGGTCGACCTGCTGCTCGCCGCCGCCCACGACCCGCAGGCGCCGGCCACCGCCACCTCCATGACGGTGGCCCTGCCGGGGCGGATCATGGTGATCAAGGCCACCGGCCTGGCCCACGGCGGCGCCGCGCTGACGGCGCTCATGCTGTTCCAGATCGACCGTCGGCGGCCGGCCGAGCCGGCGCCTCCCGCGGACGGCGGCGCCGCACCGCTGGTCAAGCTGCCGGTCACCACCCGGCACGGCGTCACGCTGCTCGACCCGGCCGACGCGGTCTACGTGCAGGCGAACGGCCACTACACCACGGTGCACACCGCCGACGGGGCGTTCTTCTGCGCCCTGCCGCTGTCGGAGCTCGAGGCGCGGCTGGACGGGCGGCAGTTCGTGCGGGCGCACCGCGGCTACCTCGTCAATCTGCGCCACGCCCGCGCCATCGACCGCAGCGACGGCCGTGCCGCCTTCGTCATGGCCACCCCCGGGGCGCCACGGGTGCCGGTCAGCCGCGGCCGCATCGACACCCTGAAGAAACTGCTGGCCCTGTGAGATACCGTCACGTTGAGCAAGCCCTATTTTCAGGGGGCGAGCTTTGGTTCGAAGGGCTTTCGGGCCTTGGCGA
>NZ_JBPJSP010000053.1:0-19689 GCF_051225715.1 Azospirillum sp. ST 5-10 | reverse complement strand
CGCACCTACGAGGCCATGCTCCACATCGTGTGTGCCGTCACCGTCTGGGAGTTCGTCGCCCTACTGGAATAGGCTCTTAGGTGACCGACGGATCGTTCCTGTATTCCCTGCTGGAACGAACATCGGAGTACGCCGCTTCCGCCTCGGAAAACCGGCCCATCATGTAATGGATGTCCGCCTTCATCTTCCGGGAATGATGGTGTTCGGGGTGTTCGGCCAGGATGCGCTCGATCATGGAGGCCGTCGTGGAGAGATCGCCCCTGCCCGCACAGCCGACGGCAACAGCCAAGGAAAAATTCGGATCATCTCCATATCTTTCGACCGCCTCCTGGCGCAGCGCGGCGGCGGCAGGGACATGGCCCTGCTGCGCCAAGCTCTGTATCCGCACCAGAATGTCTCTTACACGGCCGGCGTGCGCATCTGTCGTCATGTTCATTCCTTGGTGCGGAAACGAAAGCCTGTCAATGTCCGATCGGGACGGGCAAACGGCACCCTGGCGAGCCCGGATGGCGGCACGGCACGGGGTGGTCGGGCGAACCGCGGACAGCCGGCGACACGCAAGGCCGCGCCGATGCCGGCCTCCGGCTGGTCCGGGTCGGGATCGTCGCCCAGCGCCACCGCGTCGGGCACGAAGGACGAGGACCGGTCGGCGATCCGTTCGACGGTGACCCGGCAGCCGTCGGGCACGTCTCCGCTGAGCCGGATCGGAGCCTCCGCGGGCGGGGCGATCTCGATGTAGAAGGTGGGATCGAACATCGCGAAGCGGAGCGGCGCGCGCTTCGGGTCCACCGGCTCGGCGAGCGGCAGCGTCATGGTCAGATCGAGGCGGCCGCCCACGAAGCGCATGCGCTGCGCCGCCGCGGGGCCGAGACGCACGCGCCGGTCGCCGACCTTGAGCACGCTGAAATAGCCCCGTTCCGCAAGGCGCCCGACGGTCTCGTCGGCCAGCGGCTGCAGTTCGCCGAGGGACAGGCGGCCGTCGCGATCGGCGTCGCGGCCTTCGACCTCGTACACGCTGAACATGTCGTCGAACAGCCAACGAGTCTCGATCGCGGCGAGCCGTTGCCGCGAATCGAAATGGAAGACCGCCGTGGCGTCGATCCAGGCGTGCGGGTGTGCCGCCGCCTTCCCGGCCGGGAACGCCAGGATCAGGGCCGCCAGGAGAGCGGGGAAGCGGAGCACCGGCAAGACCATGGCTGCCGACCATAATGTTGGGAGGACGGAATGTGCAGCATTGGCCGGCCGCATCGCAAGCGGTGCGTCGCCGTCGGCGGTCTACCGCGGTTCCGCGGTCGGGGCGGACTCCGGCACATGGATGAGCCGCCCGTCCGGCAGGCGGTAGGCGATCCCGGCCTTGATGCCTTGGCCCTCGCCGGTGGCGCCCGTCGGCTCGTAGCGCGTCAGGTCCCTCCCGTCCTTGACCGTGATGCGCATCCCCGCCCCGTCCGGGGTCTCCACCACCACCGCCCGTTCGGCGCCGAACTCGTTGACGATGACCACCGCGTCGGCCAGACCGGGATGGGCGAGCAGGTGGTTGAGGACCGTCGTCTTGCCGCTCCCGAGAAAGCCGGCGAGCAGCGAGAAACGCGGTCGAACCAACCGTCCATGAACGATGTCCTGCCTATGACGTGCCGCCCGCGGCCGTGTCGGCACACGTCGCGCAGAGCCCCCGCACTTCGAGCACGCGGCGGCCGATGAGGAAGCCGACGGTCGCCGCGTTCCGGCCGATCAGCGCGTCCAGGTCCGGGCACGGCAGTGCCGTCGTGGAGCCGCAGCGGTCGCAGAGCAGGAACATCTCCGCGTGCGGGGCACCCGGGTCGGCGTGCGGGACGTACGCGTTCCAGCTCTCGAGCCGCGAAACGAAGCCCTGCGCCATCAGGAAGTCGAGGCAGCGGTAGACGGATTGCGGCTTCGGCCCGTGCCCGAGATCGGCGGCGAGGCGGGCGACGATCTCGTAGGCGCCGAGCGGCCGGTCGGCGCGATGCAGGGCTTCGAGGACGGCGCGGCGGATGCCGGTCAATTGCACCCCGCGCTCGCGGCACACGTCGCCGGCCGCCGCGACCGCTCCGGCGACCGGGCGGTGCGTTCGGCGAGTCGGCGTCGGTGCTCCCGGCCGTTCGACCATCATGACCTCCTTGACCACTCCGCCTGGCGGCGCTATGAAAAGTTACGTTATAACATTACATATTTCGGCGCAACGCCGCGCGAGCGAGGGAGAGCGTTCCATGACACGCCCCGGCACCGGCATGGTCGCCACCCGCACCGTCACGCTGCGCCTGGAGGCGGTGGAGGACGACGGCTGCGCCTACTTCCATGCGGATCGGGTGGGCATCCGCCTGCTGTGCACCTACCGCGGCGCCGGCATCCAGTGGCTGCCCGACGGGGCGGTGAACCGCGGCGCCCTCGACAGCGGGAACAACGCCGCCGTCCTCGCCGATCCCGGCCGCGTCCGGTCGGTGGCGCCGGGGCACGTGGCTCTCCTGAAGGGAGAGGCGTGGCCCGGCAACCGGGGCCGCGGGCTCGTCCACCGCTCGCCGCCGGCCGAACGCAAGAATCCGCCCCGCCTGCTGCTCGCCCTCGACCATGAGGTCGACTGACATGACGCCACCCGCCAGACACGTCTCCCCGCTGGCCGCTTCCGCCGGCCGTCGGCTCGTCGTCGCCCTGGCCGCCTGCGGCGGGCTGTGGACGGCGATCGCCTGGGCCCTGGACTGGATCGGCTGAGACCGTGGGCGCGCTCGTCCGCCTCCATGACCTGACGCTCGGCTACCGGCGCCATCCGGCGGTGCACCACCTCTCGGGCGCGTTCGCGGATGGCACGATGACGGCCGTCGTCGGCCCCAACGGCGCCGGCAAGAGCACCCTCCTCAAGGGCATCGTCGGCGCGCTGCGGCCGTTGCAGGGGCGCATCGCCCTCGACGGCCTGGACCGCCGCGACGTCGCCTATCTGCCGCAGCAGGCCGAGGTCGACCGCGACTTCCCCATCGACGTGCTGGACACGGTGCTGACCGGCCATTGGCGGCGCGTGGGCGCGTTCGCCGCCATGGGGCGGACGCTGCGCGAGCAGGGCGTCGCGGCGCTGGAGGCGGTCGGCCTGGCGGGGTTCGAGCGCCGCCCCATCGCCGCCCTGTCGGCCGGGCAGTTCCAGCGCGTGCTGTTCGCCCGCATGCTGCTGCAGGACGCCCGCCTGATCCTGCTGGACGAGCCCTTCACCGCCATCGACGCGCGGACGACGGCCGATCTGTTGGCGGTGGTGCGGCGGTGGCACGGCGAGGGGCGCACCGTCATCGCCGTCCTGCACGATTTCGACCAGGTCCGCGCCCATTTCCCCGACACCCTGCTGCTCGCCCGGGAGCCGGTCGGCTGGGGCCCGACGGCGGCGACGCTGACCGCGGACAACCTGCGGCGCGCCCGCGCCATGGCCGAGGCGTGGGACGACCGCGCCGCCGTCTGCGAGCGCGGGGTGGCATGATGGCGTACGACGCGCTGATCGCGCCCTTCCTGGAGTTCGCGTTCATGCGCCGCGCGCTGGTCGCCGGTCTGGCGCTGTCCATGGGCTGCGCGCCCGTCGGCGTGCTGCTGGTGCTGCGGCGCATGAGCCTGGTGGGCGACGCCATGTCCCACGCCGTCCTCCCGGGAGCGGCCGTCGGCTTCCTGGCGGCCGGCCTGTCCCTCTGGGCCATGAGTGCCGGCGGCTTCGTCGCCGGTCTCGCGGTCGCCCTGCTCGCCGGGCTGGTGTCGCGTGCCACGAGCCAACGGGAGGACGCGAGCTTCGCCGCCTTCTACCTGATCTCGCTGTCCGGCGGCGTGCTGCTCGTGTCGATGCGGGGCAGCAACGTCGATCTCATGCACGTGCTGTTCGGCACCATCCTGGCGGTCGACGACGCCGGCCTGCTGCTCGTGGGCGCCGTCACCACGGCCACGCTGCTGACGCTGGCGCTGCTCTACCGGCCGCTGCTGGTCGAGTGCTTCGACCCGGGGTTCCTGCGCGCGGTCGGTGGCCGCGGCGGCCTCAGCCATCTCGGCTTCCTGGTGCTGGTCGTCCTCAACCTGGTGGGCGGATTCCAAGCGCTGGGCACCCTGATGGCCGTCGGGCTGATGATGCTGCCGGCCGCCGCCGCGCGCTTCTGGGCGGAGCGGGTGTGGACGCTCGCCGCGGCGGCCATGGCGATCGCCCTCGCCTCGGCGTACGGCGGCCTTCTCCTGTCCTACCACCTCGACCTGCCCTCGGGACCGGCCATCATCCTGGTCGCCGGCGCCGTCTACGTCGCGTCGGTCGCGCTCGGTCCGCTGGGCAGCCTGCGGGCACGCTGGTGGCCCGCCCCTCACCTGAGAGCCTGACCCCCTTCCGTCCACGACCAACCGTTCGAAGGAGATCCTGCCGTGAAACGACTCCTCGCCGCCACATTGGCCACCGCCGCCCTGCTGGCGACGGCTCCGGCGCTGGCCGATCCGCTGAAGGTCGTCACCAGCTTCAGCATCCTGGCCGACATGGTGCAGCGGATCGGCGGCGGCGCCGTGACCGTCACCACGCTCGTCGGCCCGGACGGCGACGCCCACGTCTACGAACCGACCCCCGCCGACGCGCGCGCCTTGGCCCGGGCCGACGTGCTCGTGGTCAACGGCCTCGGCTTCGAAGGGTGGATGGACCGTCTGGTCCAGTCCTCCGGCTACAAGGGGCCGGTGGTGGTGGCGAGCGAGGGCGTCGCCGCCATCGAGCTCGACGAGGACGAGGAGGAGCACGACCATGCCCACGAGCACGAGCACGGCGGTCACCACCATCACGGCGTCGACCCGCACGCCTGGCAGTCGGTCGCCAACGCCAAGCTCTACGCCGGCAACATCCTGACCGGCCTGGCCGCCGCGGCACCCGCCGAGGCCGAGGCGCTGCGCCGCCGGCACACGGCGTACGACCGCGAGCTCGACGCGCTCGAGGCGGCGATCCGGGAGGCCCTGCAGCCGATCCCGCGGGAGAACCGCAAGATCGTCACGTCCCATGACGCGTTCGGCTATTTCGCCCGTGCCTACGACGTCACCTTCCTGGCGCCCGTCGGGGTGTCCACCGAAGCGGAACCCTCGGCCGGCGAGGTCGCCGAGCTGATCCGCCAGATCAGGGCCGAGACCGTCCGGGCGGTGTTCGTCGAATCGATTTCCGACCCCCGCATGCTGGAGCAGATCGCCCGCGAGACCGGTGCGCGCATCGGTGGCCGGGTCTATTCCGACGCCCTGTCCGATCCCCGGGGACCGGCCCCCTCCTACATCGCCATGATGCGCCACAACGTCCAGCAGTTCGCCTCGGCCCTCCAGCCCAAGGGGTGAAACGGAGGCTCCCCGGTCGCGCCGCGGTGGCGGCGGCGCGACCGATCCTGGACGGAAATTCACTTGTCACCGGCATCGCGTCACGCGATGTATGGTTGGAAGCGCGCGGCGGCCTTGCCGCAACCGAGGTGTTCCATGTCCCACGAATCCAGTCGGCGCGGTTTCCTGCGGGCCGCCACCGCGCTGGCGGCCGGCGGCGTGTGCGGCTCCCTGGCCGTGCCGGCGGTCGCCCTGACGCCGCTCTCCGGCTCCGACTACGGTGCCGTCCTGGACTCCGCCTGCGGCGCCAGCGCCGAGCATGCACGGCTGGTCGAGGAGACGGCGACGGCGCTCGGGCGACCGGCCAGCGATCCGCTGGTCCAGGCGGTGCTGCAAAGGACCGTCTGCCCCCTGTGCGGCTGCGCCGTCGTGCCGACGCCGGCGGCCGCCGGCGGCGCGCCGTTCTGAGGGTTCGGGCCGGCGGCGGCGGGCCGTCGCCGGTCGATCACGGCGGTGCCCGGCGCCTCCGGGCGCGCTCGACCACCACGGCCTTCAGCTCCCGCGGGACGCGGGTGCGGTCGGTCCAGCGAATGGCGATCCCGCCGCCGCGGCACTCCGCCGCCAGTTCGCGGCCGTTCTCGTAGCGGTGCTGGTCGAGCAGCGGCCACGCGTCGATCGACCGGTAGTCGAACGGCCGTCCCTGGGTGAAATCCCGGAACCCCTCGAAGAACTTGGGATGCCGCAGCACCGGCTTGGCCTCGCGCCAGGACAGGGCGTCGACGATCCGGTTGTTCCGCGCGCCGCTCACTGCAGGCTCCCGCGTCCGGGCCGCGGCGTCGTCTGCACGGCGTCGCTCAACCGGTCGAGCAGGCCCGCCGTGGCGGCGGGGCCGTGCGCCAAGGTCAGGTGATCCACCGCCTCGATCATCATGGCCCAGGCCAGCACCTGCCGGGACAGGCCGCCGGACCGCCCTTCCCTCCACAGGCCGCGCACGAGGTCGAGCGCCGGACCGAGATCCGGTGGCACCCGGGAACCATCCTCGCTGTCCGCCATCCGCTGTCGGCCTCCCATTGCCCACCAGAAACGCTATGATATAACATATCATATCAGAAGCCCTCCGGAGGGAAAGAGCCGATGTCCCCGACTCCCGTCACCGTGCTGACCGGCTATCTCGGCGCCGGCAAGACGACCCTGCTGAACCGCATCCTGTCGGAGCCGCACGGCAAGCGCTTCGCCGTGATCGTCAACGAATTCGGCGAGATCGGCATCGACAACGAACTGATCGTCGGCGCCGACGAGGAAGTGTTCGAGATGAACAACGGCTGCATCTGCTGCACCGTGCGCGGCGACCTCATCCGCATCATCGGCGGCCTGCTCAAGCGCAAGGGCGGCTTCGACGGCATCCTGATCGAGACCACCGGCCTCGCCGACCCGGCGCCGGTGGCGCAGACCTTCTTCGTCGACCCCGGCGTGTCCCAGCGCACCCGGCTGGACGGCATCGTCACCGTCGTCGACGCCCAGCACCTGCCCCGGCGCCTTGCCGACAGCCATGAGGCCCAGGAGCAGGTCGCCTTCGCCGACGTGATCCTGCTGAACAAGACGGACCTGGTGGAGGAGTCGGTGCTGGAGGGGCTGGAACGCCGCATCCGGGCGATGAATCCCTTCGCCCGCATCCGCCGCACCGAGCGGTGCGACGTGGCGCTGGACGAGGTGTTCGGGATCGGCGCCTTCGACCTCGGCCGCATCCTGTCCCTGGAGCCCGATTTCCTCGGCGAGGAGGACCACCAACACGACCAGTCGGTGACCAGCGTCTCGCTGCAGGAGGACCGCCCGCTCGAGCCGGCCGCCTTCGACCTGTGGTTCCGCACCCTGCTTCAGCGCCAGGGCGTGGACTTGCTGCGCTACAAGGGCATCCTCTCCTTCCGGGGAAGCGACCGGCGGACCGTCGTCCAGGGCGTGCACATGCTGGCGGACAGCGGCAACCTCGCCCTCTGGCCCGAGGGGCAGCCGCGCACCAGCCGCTTCGTCCTGATCGGCCGCAACCTGGACGGCGACGCGCTGCGCGCCGGCTTCGCCGCCTGCGCCGCGCCATGAGCGTCCTCTCCGGCCGCGCACGGCCGCACCCGCTGGAACGCCGCTGGGACACCGGGGCCTACGTCGTGGCGCTGGCGGTGAACCGGGCCGGCCGCCACGCCGCGGCGGCGCTCGGCGACGGGACGGTGTGGCTGCTCGACCTCGCCGACGCGGAGGCGCCGCCCGCCGTCGTCCAGGCGCACGACGGTGCCTGCCTGGCGTTGGCGCGGGATCTCGACGGGCCGGGCTTCCTGACGGGCGGCGACGACGGCCGGCTGCGGCGGATCGCGCCGGGCGGGGAGCCCGAAACCCTGGCCGAGTCCAAGGGCCGCTGGATCGAGCAGGTGGACGCGCATCCGCGCGCCGGCCGGCGCGCCTATGCGGCCGGCCGGCAGGTCCATCTCCTCGATCCCTGCGGCCGGACGCAGGGCGACGTCCTGGACCATCCGAGCACCGTGGGCGGACTGGCGTTCGCACCGAACGGCAAGCGCGTGGCGGTGGCCCACTATGGGGGCGTGAGCCTGTGGTGGACGGCGCAGGCCGGGGCGCCGACGCGGCTGGAGTGGAAGGGCTCGCACCTCGGCGTCCTGTGGCATCCCCAGGGCACGCACCTCATGACCACCCTGCAGGAGACCGGGCTGCACGGCTGGCGGCTGAGGGACCGGGCCGACATGCAGATGAACGGCTATCCGACCAAGATCCGCTCGATGGGCTGGACCCGCGGTGCGCGCCATCTCGCCACCGGCGGCGCGGAATCCGTCGTGTGCTGGCCCTTTTACGGCGGCGGCCCGTGGGAGAAGCAGCCGCTGCAACTGGCCGGGGTCGGCGCCGGCCTGGTCTCGGTGGTGGCGCCGCATCCGGGCGAGGCCGTGGTCGCCGCGGGCTATGACGACGGAGCCATCGCGATCGCGCCGCTCGACGGCACCGCGCCCGCGGCCGTGGCCCGCCCCGAGGGTTCGCCGGCGAGCGCCCTGGCCTGGAGCGGGGACGGACGGCACCTGCTGGTCGGCACCGAAGGCGGCCGGCTCTCCTGGTTCCCGATCCCGGCACGCCGGTGACCGGGGACGCCGCCGGCGGGCAGCGGCCCCGGCGGCGTCAGTGCTTCGCGCGGCGTCCGGACTGCGCCGGGTACAGCGGCACCACGCTGGCGTCCAGCAGTTCGGGAGCGATGCGCGCTTCCAAGGGGTCGAACATGCTGTCGGCGAAGTCGATCAGCAGGTCCGAGGCCTTCTTGGCCTGCACGGAGTTCCGGTTGATGACCGCCTCCAGCAGATCGAGGTGACGGTCGATCGTCTCCGTCAGGCCGGCTTTCGGCTCGACCTCCGACAGGTACAGCCAGCCGATGCGCCGGAAGACGATGTGCAGCGGACGCAGCGTGCGGTCCAGGAACGGTTCGCCGGCGGCCGCGAGAATCGTCTGGTCCAGCGCCCGGTCGTACCCGTTGAATTCGACGGCGTCCATGTCGTCGCGCCGGTCCCTGAGGCGCTGCGCGAGGTGGAGAAGCTGGTTGCGGTGGTTGCCGGTGAGGCGCTCGGCGGCGAGTTCCACCACGAAACGGTCCATGTCGCGCCGCAGCCGCAGGAGACGCCGGTCCCGCATCAGGTCGATCGGGCTGATCTGCAGGCCGTCGCGCGGGCGGATGATGATCAGGGTCTCGGCCGCGAAGCGCCGGACGGCTTGGTGGGTCGGCGTGCGCCCCAGGCCGATGCGGTCCTGAACCGTCTGCATCTTGACGTCGGCGCCCGGCGGCAGGTGGAAATGGACGATCAGTTCCTCGATCCGGTCGTAGGCCGTCTCGGCCAGGCTGGCGGCGCGCGGCAGCGGCTCCGACGGTGGCGACGGACCGGCCGCGCCACCCCGCGGCGCGGGACCGACCGTCTCTTCCATCGCGTTGCGTCGCACCATGACGTCCTCCACCCACGCATCACCATAAAGCGGCAACAAGCGGCGTCAATAGCCGTTGCGAGGTCTGAGATACCGTGATATTTCACGAAATGTCAATCACAGCGCGGATGCGGCCGCTCCGTCCCGACCGGCCGCCAACTGCCGCTCCACAAGGGAAGGAAACCTCGACGATGCACATATCCCGTACGCTCGCTGCCGGCCTCGGGCTCGTCGCCCTGGCGTGCACCGCCTGGTCCGCTCCGGCCGACGCCCAGACCAAGCTCCGCTTCCAGACCCACCACAGCAGCAACTCGCTGCAGGGCAAGGCCCTGCTGCGCTTCGCCGAGCTGGTGAAGGAGATGTCGGACGGACGGCTCGTCGTCGACATGCTGACGAGCAGCGCCGCGGTGAAGTCCAACGAGGTCTTCGAAGCCGCCGCCACCGGCATTCTCGACGGCGACGCCACCGGGGCCGGCTACGTCACCAACAAGGATCCGGCGTTCCAGTTCTTCGGTGACGTGATGGGCGGCTACGAGAACGCGCAGCAGATCTACGGCTGGTTCAACGACGGCGGCGGTCGCGCGGTGGCCGACGACCTCTACCACCGCTTCAACATGCACCTGATCGGCATCTTCGTCGCGACACCGGAGTCGCTGGGGTCGACGGCGCCGCTCGCCGGCATCGACGACCTCAATGGGTGGAAGTTCCGCTCGCCGCCGGGCATGGAGTCCGAGATCTTCGGGAAGCTCGGCGCCGGGCCCGTGGTGATGCCCTTCGGCGAGGTGTTCACGGCGATGAGCTCGGGCATGGTGTCCGGCGCCGACGCGTCCACCCTCGCCGTCAACAAGGGACTGGGCCTGTACGACGTGGGCAAGCACGCGACCTACCCGGGCTTCCACTCCATGCCGATCGAGCACGTCACGATCAATCTCGACAAGTGGAACGCCCTGTCCGACGACCTCAAGCGGGTCATGGAGAAGGCCGTCGAGCGGATCGCCGCCGAGGTTCCCCGGCAGTCCGCCGCCGACGACGAGGCGGCCGCGGCCGAACTGTCCAAGGCCGGCGTCACCCTGCACGACTGGAGCGCCGAGGACCGCGCCAAGTTCCGCGCCGTGGCGCAGCAGGTCTGGGCGGACTGGGCGACCCGCAGCCCGGCCGCCAAGAAGGCCTATGAATCCCACGTCACCTACATGAAGTCGGTCGGGCTGCTGAAGTGATGCCCGCGTGCGCCGACCCCGCACCGCGTCCCGTCCCCATGCAGCCCAGGTGAATCCTATGCCCTCCGAACCGACCCCCGACGTCGACCGCAGCGTCGACCGCAGCGTCATGACCTGGCCTGCATGGACCTTCGTCGCCATCGTCGCGATCACGCTGTACGAGGTCTGCGCACGCTATCTCTTCGACGCCCCGACCATCTGGGCGAACGAGCTGACGCTGTTCCTCTGCGCCATGGTGTTCCTGTGGTCCGGCCTCTACGTGATCCGCCGGGACGAGCACCTGCGCGTCTCCGTCCTCTACGACCTCTCGCCGTACTGGCTGCGCCGCGTGTTCGACGCGATCCGCCTCGCCTGCGCGCTCGTCTTCTTCGGCGGCATCGCCTGGTTCGGGTTCCCGAGCTCCTGGCGGGCCCTGGTCACCTGGGAGCTCTACGGGACGGCGTGGAACCCGCCGATTCCGGCCGTGCTGAAGCCGCTCCTGGTGGCCATCGCCGCGGCGATGGCGGTCCTCGCGGTCGTCAACTTCCTCCGCCCCGGCAGCCGCAGCGGCGACGCCGGCGGCGGCACGGCGTGAGCGGGGGACCGGGGCATGTCCGTCCAACTCATGTCCGTGACGCTGCTGTTCGGCGTCTTCGGCCTGATGGCGATCGGCGTACCGCTGTCCTTCGCCGCCGGCGCGCTGGCGGTCGCCGTCTCCTACGTCCAGTTCGGCCCGGCCGCGGTCGCCATCGCGCACAAGACCGTCTACGGCCTCGCCACCGAGTACGTGCTGATCTCGGTGCCGATGTTCGTGCTGATGGCGTCGCTGCTCGAACGGTCGGGGCTGGCGCGTGACCTCTACGACTGCCTGAACAGCGCCTTCGGCCGGATGCGCGGCGGAATCGCCGTCATCACCCTGCTCATCTCGGTCATCCTCGCCGCGATCAGCGGGATCATCGGCGGCGAGATCGTGCTGCTCGGCCTGGTGGCCCTGCCGCAGATGCTGCGCCTGAAGTACGACCCCAAGCTGGCCATCGGCACGGTGTGCGCCGGCGGCTCGCTGGGCACCATGATCCCGCCGTCGATCGTGCTGATCGTCTACGGCCTCGCGGCGGACGTCTCGGTGCAGCGGCTGTTCATGGCCAGCGTCGTGCCCGGCCTGATGCTGGCCGGCTTCTATCTCGCCTATGTGGTGGCGCGTTGCCGCCTCGATCCGGCGGCCGCCCCCGCCCCGTCCCCCGACGACGCGGCGCCCTTCGACCGCGACAAGGCGACGCGGGGCCTGCTGCCGGCCGGCGCGCTGATCGTCACGGTGTTCGGCTGCATCTACGGCGGCATCACCTCGGTCACCGAGGCGGCCAGCATGGCGGTGGCGCTGACGCTGCTGATCATCGTGCTGCGCGGCGAGTTCTCGCCCCGCCTCCTCCACGAGGCGCTGGTGCAGACGCTGCGGGCCTGCGGGATCATCCTGTGGGTGACCTTCGGCGCCGCCGTGCTGATCAGCGTCTACAACCTGTCCGGCGGCCAGAGCTTCGTGACGGAGCTGATCACGGGGTTCGACATCTCGCCCTTCGTCACCGTCCTGCTGATGATGGCGATCTTCGTCTTCCTCGGCTGCTTCATGGACTGGATCGGCATCCTGCTGCTGTGCGTCCCGATCTTCGTGCCGATCGTCACCTCGCTGGGCTACGACCCCGTCTGGTTCGGCATCCTGTTCTCGGTGACGATGCAGCTATCGTTCCTGACCCCGCCCTTCGGCCCCGCCGCCTTCTACCTGAAGAGCGTCGCGCCGCCCGACATCTCGCTGCAGACGATCTTCGCGTCGCTGTGGCCCTTCATGCTGATCCAGCTCGCCACGCTGGTGCTGCTCCTGCTCTTCCCCGGCATCGCCCTCTGGCTGCCGAGCGTCATCCTGTAGCCCGCGCGCGGCCGCTCTCCGAAAGACGAACCGACGATGAAAATCACCGCCATCGAAACCCTGCGGACCGAGGAATTCAGCAACGTCCTGTGGGTGCGCGTTCACACCGACGCCGGCCTCGTCGGCCTCGGGGAAACCTTCTACGGCGCCGGCGCCGTGGAGGCCCACATCCACGACACGCTGGCGGCCCGCCTGCTCGGCCGCAACCCGCTGCACATCGAGGCCCTGAACAGGGACATGGTCAACCTGCCGATGGCGCAGTCCTCGACGGGGACCGAGTACCGCGCGGCCTCGGCCGTCGACATCGCGCTGTGGGACCTGTTCGGCAAGGTGTGCGGCCAGCCGGTCCACCAGATGCTGGGCGGCCTCTGCCGCGACCGCATCCGCGTCTACAACACGTGCGCCGGCTATGGCTACGTGCGGTCGAAGAACATCCGGCCGGTGTCGAACTGGAACCTCGGCGGGAGCGAGGGGCCCTACGAGGACCTCCACGCCTTCATGAACCGCGCCGACGCCCTGGCCGAGAGCCTGCTGGAGCGCGGCATCACGGCGATGAAGATCTGGCCGTTCGATCCCGCCGCCCAGGAGACCGGCGGCCTCCACATCTCGGCGGCGCAGATGAAGGCGGCGCTCGAGCCCTTCGAGAAGATCCGCAAGGCGGTCGGCGACCGGATGGAGATCATGGTGGAGTTCCACTCCCTGTGGAACCTGCCCACCGCCAAGAAGATCGCCAAGGCCCTGGAGCCCTACCAGCCGACCTGGTTCGAGGACCCGATCCGCATGAACTCGCCCCAGGCGCTGGCGGAGTACGCGCGCTCGACCGACGTCTGGGTGTGCGCCAGCGAGACGCTGGGGTCCCGCTGGCCCTACAAGGACATGCTGGAGCGCGACGCGACCCACGTCGTGATGGTCGACCTCTGCTGGAGCGGCGGCCTGACCGAGGGGCGCAAGATCGCCGCGCTCGCCGAGACCTGGCACCGCCCCTTCGCGCCGCACGACTGCATCGGTCCGGTCGGCTTCGCGGCGGCGGTGCACGCCTCCTTCAGCCAGCCGAACACGCTGATCCAGGAGTCGGTGCGCGCCTTCTACACCGGCTGGTACAAGGAGCTGGTGACCGAGGTGCCGCGCATCGAGAACGGCCACGTCCATCCCATGGAGGGGCCGGGCCTCGGGCTCGACCTGCTGCCCGCCGTGTTCGAGCGCTCCGACCTCACCGTCCGCCGTTCCACCCTCTGACGGGAGACCAGCCCCATGTCGACCTCCCTCTTCGACCTGAGCGGGCGCACCGCCCTGGTCACCGGCTCGTCCCGCGGGCTCGGCCACGCCATGGCGCGCGGCCTCGCCGAAGCCGGCGCCGCCGTCGTCCTCAACGGGTCCGATCCCGGCCGCCTGTCGGCCGCCGCCGACGCCTTCCGCGCCGCCGGCCACACGGCGCACGAGGCCTGCTTCGACGTCACCGACGAGCGCGCGATCACGGCCGCCTTCGAGCGCCTGGACCGCGACGGCGTCGCCGTCGACATCCTCGTCAACAACGCCGGCATCCAGCTCCGCCGGCCGATGGTCGATCTCGCCACCGACGACTGGCGCCGCATCCTGGAGGTGAACCTGACGAGCGCCTTCGTCATCGGCCGCGAGGCGGCCCGGCGGATGATCCCGCGCCGGCGCGGCAAGATCGTCAACATCGGCTCGCTCACCAGCGACGCCGCCCGCGCCACGGTGGCGCCCTACACGGTCGCCAAGGGCGGCATCAAGATGCTGACCCGCGCCATGACGGCCGAGTGGGCCGAACACGGCATCCAGGCCAACGCCATCGGCCCCGGCTACATGCTGACCGACATGAACCAGGCGCTGGTCGAGAACCCGACCTTCGACGCCTGGGTGAAGGGCCGCACGCCGTCGCGGCGCTGGGGCCGGCCCGAGGAGCTGATCGGCGCCGCCGTCTTCCTGGCGTCGCCGGCGTCGGACTACGTGAACGGACAGATCATCTACGTCGACGGCGGCATGCTGGCCGTTCTCTGATCGGCCGCCCGTCCCGTCGCGATCGGCCAGCTTGGGAGGAATTCGATGCGTGCCGTTGTCATTCATGCCCCCCGGGACCTGCGGGTGGAGGAGATCGCCTGCGCCGACCCCGGCCCCGGGGAGGTCCGGGTGCGGCTCGAGGCCGGGGGCATCTGCGGGTCGGACCTGCACTACTATCTGCACGGCGGCTTCGGCACCGTCCGGCTGCGCGAGCCGATGGTGCTGGGGCACGAGGTCTCCGGCACGGTCGCGGCGGTGGGCCCCGGCGTGACGGCGGTGGCGCCCGGCGCCGCCGTCACGGTGAACCCCAGCGTCCCCTGCGGACGCTGCGCGTACTGCCGCCAGGGCCTGCGCAACCAGTGCCTGGACATGCGATTCTACGGCAGCGCCATGCGCTTCCCCCATGTCCAGGGCGCCTTCCGCGACGAGATCGTCGTGTCCGAGGCGCAGGCCGTCGCCGTCGGCCCCGACACGACGCCGGCGGAGGCTGCCTGCGCGGAGCCGCTGGCCGTCTGCCTGCACGCCGTGACGCGCGCCGGCAGCCTGACCGGGAAGCGGGTGCTGGTGTCCGGCTGCGGCCCGATCGGCTGCCTGACGATCATGGCGGCCCGCTTCGCCGGTGCCCGGGAGATCGTCTGCTGCGACGTCGCCGCGGCGCCGCTGGCCCTGGCGACCCGCATCGGCGCGGACGTCGCGGTCGACGTGGCGGACGGAACCGGGCTGGCCGACGACCGCCGCGACAAGGGCCGCTTCGACGTGACGTTCGAATGCTCGGGCAATCCGCGCGCGCTGGCCGAGGCGGTCGAGGTGACGCGCCCCCGCGGCACCGTCGTGCTCGTCGGCCTCGGCGGCGACTGCCCCTTGCCGATGAACACGGTGGTCGCCAAGGAGCTGCAGCTCCACGGGACGTTCCGTTTCGACGAGGAGTTCGCGTGGGCCGCCGACCTGATCGCGCGCCGCCGCATCGACGTGCGCCCGCTGATCACCGCCACCCTGCCGCTCGACCGCGCGCGCGAGGCCTTCGACCTGGCGGCGGACCGCGGGCGTTCGATGAAGGTGCAGTTGAGCTTCGCCGGCTGACGCCGCGGCGCGGCCCGATCAACGTCCGACTGGAGGAGACGGCATGAAGATCCTGTTCCACGGCCAGAACGCGCGCATGTTCCGGCCCGGTTTCGAAACGCTGCTGGCCGACGCCCACGAGATCCGGGAGGCGGGCGACGCCCTGCGGGAACCGGGCGAGCGCGAGGCCTTCGCGGCGGCGGACGTGATCGTCGGCGTGCGCTACACGGGCGACCTGCCGCGGCCGGAGCGGCTGCGGCTGTACCACGCCCCGGCGGCGGGCACCGACGCCATCGACGTCGCGGCCCTGCCGGAGGGGACGGCCCTGTGCAACTGCTTCGGCCACGAGACGGCGATCGCCGAGTACGTGATGGCCGCCCTGCTGACGCGCCACGTTCCGCTGGCCGACGCCGACGCGCGGCTGCGGCGGGGCGACTGGCGCTACTGGTCGGGCGCGCCGCACGGGCCGCGGACCGAGCTGTCCGGGTCGGTGATCGGCCTGCTCGGCTTCGGCCACATCGGCCGGACCATCGCCCAGCGCGCCCGCGCCTTCGGCATGGGCGTGACGGTCGCCAACCGCAGCCCGGTCGCCGCCGACCCCCTCGTCGACCGCTCCTTCACCCTGGACCGGGTGGAGGAGTTCATGGGCACCGCCGACGCCATCGTGGTGTCGCTTCCGCTCACGCCGGAGACCGCGGGGTTCGTCGACGGCCGCCTCCTCGCGGCGATGCGGTCCGATGCCGTCATCGTCAACGTCGGGCGCGGCCCGGTCATCGACGAGGGGGCGCTCTACGCGGCGCTGAAGGAGCGGCGCATCGCCGGCGGGATCATCGACACCTGGTACGCCTATCCCGGCGCCGACCAGCCGGGGCCCCTGCCCTCGCGCCTGCCCTTCCACGAGCTGGACAACGTCGTGATGACCCCGCACATGTCGGGCTGGACCGTCGGCACGATCCGGCGGCGCCAGGAGACCATGGCGGAGAACGTCAACCGGCTGCAGCGCGGCCAGCCGATGCTCAATCGCCTGCGGTAGGGCCCGGCGCGCCGGCCGACGCGTCGGCCACGGCCGGCCCCGCCGGGACGAGGGCCGGCAGCCGGAGGCGGAAGACGCTGCCGCCCGCGCCCGCCGTCTCCAGGTCCAGGTCGCCGCCGTGGAAGGTGGCGATCTTGCGCACGAGATAGAGGCCGAGTCCGACGCCCGGCACCGCCCGCGACGCGGTCGTCCGGTAGTACTTCTCGAAGATGCGGTCCCGTGCGTGCTCGGGCACGCCGGTTCCCCGGTCGATCACCCGCACGACGGCGAACGCGCCCTCGAGCCGCACGTCGACGTCGACCGGCTGGTCCTTCGGTCCGTACTTCCGGGCGTTGTCGAGAAGGTTGAGGACGGCCGTCCGCAGCAGCGCCGCGTCGCCCCGGGCACGCACCGGGCCGGCGCCGGCGCCGGCGCCGACGAGGCGCACGGGCGGCCCGTCCTGCGCCACCTCGCCGACCGCCTCGCGGGCGATCTCGACGACGTCCAGCGGCTTCGATTCGATGGAGAGCCCGGGCTGGTCGAGGCGGTCGCGCCGCAGCCCGACCTCGATCACCTCGACCAGCCGGTCGAGGGAGCGGCGCATGCGCACCACGAGATCGGCCGGCGCCGGCCCGTTGGCCGTCGGGCGCATGTCCATGACGTCGAGCGCGGCGCGGATGACCGAGACCGGCGTGCGGTATTCGTGGGCGATCATGTCGATGAACTGGAGCTGGTCGCGTATGGCCGCGCGTTCGGCGGCCAAGGCCGCCTCGACCTCGCGCTTGGCGTCGCGGATCTCGCGGGTCTGCGCCTCGATGACGCGCCGGGCGCGCTCCTCCGCCACATGGGACGCGGCGAGCGCCGCGGCCTGCGCCTCCTGCTTCGCCAGCTCGGCGTCGCGGATGCGCGTCATCATGGAGATGTTGATCAGCACGACGTGGAACAGGCAGCCGGCGAAATAGAGCTGCTCGGTCAGCACGGTGCTGGGCAGCACGCCGAGCGCGCGCAGCATGGTGACGGCGGCCCCGAGGATCGCCGGCGTGAAGGCGATCAGGAAGCGCTGCGCCTGCACGTCGCGCCGCCACGCCAGGCGGGTGGCGGCGGCGAGGAACGTCACCACGCTCACCATGCCGAGGAGCTGGATCAGCACCGCGCCGGAGCGGTAGTCGCCGAGCGCCGTCAGGACCAGGCTGACCGGCCGCGCCGACGCCGTGCACAGCAGGCACAGCGCGGCCAGCGGCATCAGCCGCCGCAGCCGCAGGACGCGGATCACGAACAGATCGGCGAAGCAGCCCGTCAGCAGGCCGCCGGCGCACAGCCACAGCTTCGACGCCGCCGCCGGCAAGCCCGGCAGCAGGTAAGGCAGGGTGCCCGTGACCGTCAGATGGTTCAGCGTCAGCGACAGCACGTAGCACGCGTAGAGGAGGTGCGACGGGTCGCGCAGCCACGCGAAGCAGACGAGGTTGAACAGCACGGCGAGCGCGAAGGCGCCGTAGACGAACCCGTACCACAGCGTGCGTCCCGACACCGTGTCGACGAGCGCCGGGGCGGTGTAGACGCTGCCGCGCAGCATCATGGACGTCTGCGTCGCGACGCGGACATAGACGTCGCGGGTCGCCCCGGGGGGAAGGTCCAGCGGCAGGAGGAAGGTGCTGGACGGGATCGGCCAGGCGGCGACGGGCACCTCCGCGCCGACGCGGTGGTGCTGGAAGTCGGACGGTCCGGCCGGCGCGTCGGTGGTGGCGACGTAGACGTCCGCCCGATCGAGGACCGGCGGCGCCAGCTCGAGCGTCCAGCGCGACCGGTCGCCGTCGGGCCTGTGGATGCGCACCCGCACCCACGCGGGATCCTTGGTGAACCCAAGCCCCAGCACGCCGGGAAGCGGCGTGAACGCCGACTCGCGGGCCAGCACCTCGGCCAGCGACCGGTCCTCGCCGGGCGCGCCGCGGAGAAGCTCCATGTGCCCGGCCAGCGACAGCGGCGCGTCCCCCGCGACGAGCTCCAGCGGGGCGGCGCGGGCCGGCGCGGTTCCCGCCAGCGCCGGCAGCAGGGTGGCCGCCAGCCACAGCAGGACGATCAGCGCCCGGCCGGTCGTGACCCGGCCTGTCACGGCTCGGCCGGTCATGCCGCGGCATCCATCGCCGGCTCCGCCCGGGCGGCCGGCGCGGCGCGGCCGCCCGCTGCGCACGCTAGCGCACCGTGGCGTGGCCGGCGAACTGGTAGCCGGACCCGAAGACGGTCAGGATCGGCGACGGCCCGGAGCCGGTCGGCCTCAGCTTGTTGCGGACGCGGTGCACCAGCGCTTCCAGACTGCGCTCGCCGTGCTCGGAATCCGGATATTCCAGGGCGTCGCGCAGGGCGGTGCGGGTGATCGGCGTTCCCGCCATGCGCGACAGGGTGAGGACGAGACGCATCTCCTTGGCGGCGAGACGCGCCGTCCGGCCGTCCGGAGCCGTGATGGTCAGGCGGGTGGTGTCGATCAGCCAGGGCGGCTCGGCGCTTTCGAGCGGCGCGGGGGACGGTGGTGCCGGGAGGACGCAGTCCGGCCCATCCGCCAGCCGCGGGGGTGCGGCGATGCCGGACCGCGGGCCGCGCAGGCGCTGGATCAGGCCTCGCGCCGCCGCCGCCAGCTCGCGGCAGTCGAGCGGCTTGGCGAAGAACAGGTCGGCACCGCATTCGAAGAATCGCCGCCGCGTCTCCGCCGAGTCGTTGGCGGAGATGGCGATGACGCCGAGATCGGTCTGCTGGCGCAGGAAGCTGGCGATGTTGAAACCGTCCAGGTCGGGCAGGCCGAGATCGACGATGACGGCGTCGACGTCGCTGTCCGCCAGGGTCCTGTAGAGATCCAGCGCGGTGCCGACCGCCCGCACGTCGATGCCCTGGAGCTGCAGACTTTCCACCAGCAGGGCCCGCATGTCCTCGTCGTCCTCCACGACCATCAGGGACGGCACGCCGCCGCCGGCAAACCCGGCACTCCGCATGGTTGGGACCTCCTCGCCGCTCTCCGCGACGGCGATATTGAGGGTCGTCCGGGATCCCGTCCACAGCCATCTGCGTGCACGTCGGCGGCGCGCGCCTGGCTATCCCGCCAGCACGGCGATGTCGGAGGCCGACAGGGACCTGACGTTCAACGTGGCGACGGTGACCGCGGCCCCGGCGCCGCTGCCGTCGGCGTCGAAGGAGAGCACCCCGGTGGCGGTGTCGAAGACGAACCAGTCGTCGGCGTCGCC
>NZ_JBPJSP010000052.1:0-21491 GCF_051225715.1 Azospirillum sp. ST 5-10 | reverse complement strand
GAACGCGGCGACCCTCTCCCGGCCTTCAGGCCAACCATCCTATCAGGAGGTCGCCCGATGAGTGGAAGTCATACAAGCGCTATCCCCGCGCCCCGCGCTCCCGGGAGGTCGCCGGCCCGGGCTCCGCCGGACCGGCCCGAAGGCCTTCTTGCCGGCGGCGGCAGCGCCTGCTCCGTGCCTGTCCGCACCCTTGCCAACCCGCGGCGTCCGGCGTCCGTTTGGAAGGTTCCGATGGGACAGGCCGTCGGCAGAAGAACGGCGCGGACCGCGTCAGGCCGCCACCTGCCACCATTCGGCCAGCTCGATCATGCGCCGTTCGATCGCCAGCAGCGTACGGCGCGTCTCGATGCCGTGGCTGGCGTGACCGAGCTGGCGCACGCGCACGATGGCCCGGTAGGCGGCATCGCGTCGGACCCGCTGATCGTCGGTCATGACCCCTCTCCACGCACGGCGTACCCCGCCCGATGCATTCCGTCGTATACGTTGCAAATTTAGAAGTGCCCGCGGGGACAATGAAGAGAGAAAATATTCCGGCTGGCCCGCCCGGGCTGCATGCCGGGAGGGGCGCACCCGTCGGATCAGGCGGCGCCGAACACCGCCTGCAGGTCGATGTCGTTGGCGACCGCGGCGTCGAGCGCCAGCCGGGCCTCGATCTCCGCGAGGTGGCCTTCCATGAGGGCCTGGGCGCCCGCGGTGTCGCCGGCCACCAGGGCGTCGACGATGCGGCGGTGCTCGTCGGCGGAGCAGCCGGGCATGGGCCGGCTCTCATAGGCGGCGATGGCCAGGGACGAGCGGCGGACCAGCGCGTCGAGGAAGACGGCCAGCGTCCCGTTGCCCGCCAGGTCGGCCAGCAGGAGATGAAACTCGCCGGACAGGCGGATCATCGCCTTGCGGTCGCCGGCCGCCTCGGCGGCGCCCTCCTTCTCCAGATGGACGCGCAGCCGCACGGTGGCGGCCGGCGCCAGTCCGCCGCTGCGGGTGAGGCGGGCCACCAGCCCGCGCTCCACCACCCGGCGCGCCTCGAACACCTCGCGCGCCTCGGCCACCGACGGGCTGGCGACGAAGGCGCCGCGGTTGGGGCGCAGGGTGACGATGCCGCGCTCCGACAGCAGGCCCAGCGCGCTGCGCACCCGCGCCCGGCTGACGCCGAAGATGGCGGCCAGGCGCTCCTCGGTCAGCTTGGTGCCGGGCGGCAACCGCCGGTCGGCGATGGCGTCGGCAATGCGCCGGGCGATCGCCTCCTGCATGTCGGGCCGCGGCGGCGTGCCGGCCGATCGTGTCGCGCGCTCCCGTGGCGCCTTCATGACGGTTCCCGTTGTGGTGAGCAGCCGGGCGAAGTGTAGACAATCCGCCGGTCCAAAACCACTGCCGACGGAGCGAGGCTGCCCGGATTGCGGCGCGGGAGCCGTCGCACGACAACGAGGCACCTCGCCCAAAACCGTGGCAAAATGCCAAAAATCACGCCATACTTGGGCGCTGCCGGCGCGAGAGGCACGCGGATTTCGCGGCACTCCGTTCGGCACGGTTCCTGCACGACGCCGTACGATTGTCGACAATCCGCACGCGGGAGGGGCCGGTATGCAGGGTGGTGCCGCGGTCGAGCTGATCGGATTGACCAAGATCTACGGCCGCACCGTCGCGGTCGACCGCATCGATCTCAAGATCCCCGCGGGATCCTATTGCTGCCTGCTGGGACCCAGCGGCTGCGGCAAGACCTCGACCCTGCGGATGATCGCCGGGCATGAGGACGTCAGCTCCGGCGACCTGCTGATCGGCGACACGGTGGTCAACGACGTGCCGCCGGCGCGCCGCGGCACCGCCATGATGTTCCAGAGCTACGCGCTCTTCCCCCACCTGGACTGCGTCGACAACGTCGCCTTCAGCCTGAAGATGCGGGGCATGGGCGTCGCCGAGCGGCGCGAGCGGGCGCGGGCGATGCTCGAGCGGGTGCACATGGGCGCCTACGCCGGACGCCTGCCGGCCCAGCTCTCGGGGGGGCAGCAGCAGCGTGTCGCGCTGGCCCGCGCCCTGATCACCGAGCCGTCGGTGCTGCTGCTGGACGAGCCGCTGTCGGCGCTCGATCCGTTCCTGCGCGACCGCATGCGCGAGGAGCTGAAGCGCCTGCAGACCGACCTCGGCATCACCTTCGTCCACGTCACCCACAGCCAGGCCGAGGCGATGGCGCTGGCCGACCTGGTGGTGGTGATGAACGAGGGGAAGATCGAGCAGGCGGCGCCGCCGCGCGATCTCTACAACCGGCCGCGCACCGCCTTCGTCGCCCGCTTCCTCGGCGGCCACAACGTGCTGGAGCTGGGCGGCGACGGGCCGGTGGCGGTGCGCGCCGACCGCATCGCCCTCTCCGACCCGGAGACGCCGCCGCCCGGCGCCGACGTCCACCGGGCCGGGGTGGTCCGCGCCTTCGAATACCACGGCGCGCTGGTCCAGCTCAGCATCGACCTGCCCGGCGACGTCGACCTGACGGTGGTCCTCGACGAGGCCCGGTACTTCGCCGCCCCCTACGCGGTCGGCGCCCGCGTGTGCGCCGGCTGGCGCCACGCCGACACCCATCGGCTCCACGCCTGAGCCACGCCGCCGCGGCACGCCCGCACACCACGCCCGCAAAACAGGCCCGACAAGGAGACAGAGACCGATGAAGAAGACCGAGACCGGCCCCGCCGCCACGCCCGCCGGACTGTCGCGCCGCACCGTGCTGAAGGGGACGGCCGCCGCCGCCGGCGTCGCCGTCGGCTCCGGCGCCATCACCGGCTTCCCGACCATCTGGGCGCAGAACATCAAGAACGTGACCCTGCGCCAGTTCGGCACCGGCGTCTCCAACCTCAACGCCGTGGCGGAGAAGGTGAAGGAGGATCTCGGCTTCACCCTGCAGATGACGGCGCTCGATTCCGACGCTGTGGCCCAGCGCGCCGTCACCCAGCCCAAGTCCTACGACATCGCCGACATCGAGTACTGGATCTGCAAGAAGGTCTTCCCGGCCGGCGTGATGCAGCCGATGGACGTCTCCAAGATCAAGTATTTCGACAAGATCGTGCCGATCTTCATCACCGGCAAGCTGACGCCGGACTCGAAGATCGCCCAGGGCACGGCGCCGCACACCGTGGGGTTCGTGGAGGGCAAGGACTCCACCGCCTTCGCCAAGGCGCCGACCAACTGGATGACCCTGATCCCCACCATCTACAACGCCGACACGCTGGGCATCCGGCCGGACCTGGTGGGCCGGCCGATCACCACCTGGGCCGACCTGCTCGACCCCGCCTTCAAAGGCAAGGCGTCGATCCTCAACATCCCCTCCATCGGCATCATGGACGCCGCCATGGTCTGCGAGGCCATGGGCAAGGTCACCTACGGCGACAAGGGCAACATGACCAAGGAGGAGATCGACAAGACGCTGGCCATCATGACCGAGGCCAAGAAGGCCGGCCAGTTCCGCGCCTTCTGGAAGACCTTCGACGAGAGCGTCAACCTGATGGCGTCGGGCGAGGTGGTGATCCAGTCCATGTGGTCGCCGGCGGTGGCGGCGGTGCGCGCCAAGGGGATTCCCTGCGTCTACCAGCCGCTCAAGGAAGGCTACCGCGCCTGGGGCGGCGGCCTCGGCATCGCCAAGCACCTGTCCGGCCTGGAGCTGGAGGCGGCGTACGAGTACATCAACTGGTACCTCTCGGGCTGGGTCGGCGCCTACCTCAACCGCCAGGGCTACTACAGCGCCGTGCTCGACACCGCCAAGGAGCACATGAGCGCCGAGGAGTGGGCGTTCTGGATGGAGGGCAAGCCGGCCAAGACCGACATCCTCAGCCCCGAGGGCAAGGTCATGGAGAAGGCCGGCGCCGTGCGCGACGGCGGCTCCTTCACCGACCGCATGGGCAGCGTCGCCTGCTGGAACGCGGTCATGGACGAGGACCGCTACATGGTCCGCAAGTGGAACGAGTTCATCGCGGCGTAAGCAGCGGCCGAACCGGTGGTCGCATCGGGCCCCCACCCCGACCCTCCCCCACTTCGCGGGGGAGGGAGCTGGTTCCTCCCCCCGCGGAGTGGGGGGGGGGGAGGTTAGGACGGGGGCCGACGCGACCACGTCTCCACACACCCCCCGGAGCCCGCACCATGACCGTCACCGCCACTTCCGCCGACACCGCCGTGCCGTCGGCCCCGGCGCGCCGCGGCGCGGCGGCCCGCCGGCGCGGGCGCATCGCCCCCTATCTCCAGGCGGCGCCCCTGACCCTGGTGCTGCTGGCCTTCCTGCTGTTCCCCATCCTGACCATCGTCGTCGTCAGCTTCTGGGACTACGACAGCATCCGCATCTATCCCGATTTCGTCCTGATGAACTACGAGGAGCTGCTCGCCTCCTCGGTGACCTGGAAGATCTATCTCAACACGCTGAAGTTCACGGCGCTGGCCTGGCTGTTCACCTTCCTGATCGGCTTCACCGTGGCCTATTTCCTGGCCTTCCACGTGCGGTCGGTGACGTGGCAGATGGCGCTGTTCCTGCTGTGCACCATCCCGTTCTGGACCTCCAACATCATCCGCATGATCGCCTGGATCCCCTTCCTCGGGCGCAACGGCATCCTGAACCAGGGGCTGATCGGGCTGGGCGTGGTGGAGGAGCCGCTGGAGTTCCTGCTGTTCTCCGACTTCTCCGTCGTGCTGGCCTACGTCCACCTCTACACGCTGTTCATGGTGGTGCCGATCTTCAACGCCATGATGCGCATCGACCGGGCGCTGATCGAGGCGGCGCGCGACGCCGGCGCCGGCGGCGGGCAGATCCTGTGGAACGTGGTGCTGCCGCTGTGCAAGCCGGGCATCGCCATCGGCTCGATCTTCGTCATCACCCTGGTGATGGGCGACTTCATCACGGTGCGGCTGATGAGCGGCGGGCAGAGCGCCTCGGTCGGGCTGATGATCGCCAACGCGATCTCGCTGCTGCAGTACCCCGCGGCGGCGGCCAACGCCGTGGTTCTGCTGATCGTCGTCACCATCATGGTGGCCGCGCTGCTGCGCATCGTCGACATCCGCAAGGAGCTGTAGCCATGCAGACCAGCCCGCGCCGCGGTGCCGCCTTCTATCTCCTGGCCGGCTTCTTCGCCCTGTTCATCCTGTTCCTCTACGGTCCGACGCTGACCATCGCCATCCTCTCCTTCCAGGGGCCGGACGGCGGCCTGACCTTCCCGATGAACGGCGCCTCGCTCCACTGGTTCGCCAACCTGTTCGAGACCCAGGCGGTGGGCGACTTCGGCGGCTCCTTCACCCGCTCGCTGGCGCTGGGGCTGATCGTCATGGTGCTGACGGTGGTCGTCTCGGTGGCCGCCGGCTTCGCCTTCCGGCGCGGCTTCCGCGGCAGCACGGCGCTGTTCTACCTCGCCATCTCCAGCCTGGTGATCCCGTCGATCCTGATCAGCCTCGGCATCGGCCTGATGTTCAACATCCTGGGGCTGGAGCCGGCTTGGTACAGTTCGGCGCTCGGCGCCCACCTCACCTGGACCCTGCCGTTCGGCCTGCTGATCGTCTTCGCCATCTTCAACCGGTTCGACCGCAGCTTCGAGGAGGCGGCGCGCGACCTCGGCGCCGGCCCGTGGCAAACGGTGCGCCACGTGGTGCTGCCGATCATCCTGCCCAGCCTCGTCGGCGTCGCCCTGTTCGGCTTCACCCTGAGCTACGACGAGTTCGCGCGCAGCCTGATGACCGCCGGCTCCTTCAACACGCTGCCGCTGGAGATCTACGGCATGACCACCAACGTCACCACGCCGGTGCTCTACGCCCTGGGCACGCTGACCACCGCCTTCTCCTTCGTCGTGATCGGCGGGGCGCTGGCCGCCGTGGCCGTCCTGCGCCGCCGCCGGGCCGGCCGGTGACCGCCGCCATGCGCATCCACGTCGTCAATCCCAACACCACCGCCTCGATGACGGCGAAGATCGCCGCCGCCGCCCGCCGCGTCGCCGCGGCGGGAACCGAGATCCTGGCCGGCAACCCGGCCATGGGGCCGGTCTCCATCGAGGGCTACTACGACGAGGCCTTCGCCGTGCCGGGCCTGCTGGCCGCCGTCGCCGACGCCGAGGCGGCGGGCGTGGCCGGCCACGTCATCGCCTGCTTCGACGACACCGGGCTGGACGCCGCGCGCTGCTGCGCCGCGGCACCGGTGGTCGGCATCGGCGAGGCGGCCTTCCATATGGCCAGCCTGGTCGCCGGCCGCTTCAGCGTCGTGACGACCCTGGAGCGCTCCGTCCCGGCCATCGAGCACAATCTGGTGCGCTACGGCCTGGAGCGGCGCTGCGCCCGCGTGCGCGCGGCCGAGGTGCCGGTGCTGGCGCTGGAGGAGCCGGGTTCCGCCGCCCGCGTGCGCATCGCCGCCGAGATCGAGCGCGCCCGCCGCGAAGACCGGGCCGAGGCGGTGGTGCTGGGCTGCGCCGGCATGGCCGACCTGGCGGAGGATCTCGCCGCCGAGCACGGGCTGCCGGTCATCGAGGGGGTGGGGGCGGCGGTGAAGCTGGTCGAAGGGCTGGCGGCGCTGGGCCTGCGCACCTCGACCCTGGGCGGCTACGCCCGGCCGCGGCCGAAGCGCTACGACGGGCTGCTGGCGGGCTTCGCGCCGGCGGGGTGAGGCCCCGGGGGGCTTTCCCGCCGCCGGTTTCCGCGCCATCGTGCCGGCCGAACTGGACAAGGGGATGCGCCATGGAGCGTGCGACGCCGGATCTGTCGATGTTCTCGCTGGAGGGCAAGGTCGCCCTGGTCACCGGCTCGGGCCGCGGCCTCGGCCTCGCCATCGCCCGGGCCATGAACCGGGCCGGGGCGCACGTGCTGCTGAACGGCCGCGACGCCGCGCGGCTGGAGGAGGTCGCCGCCGGCCTCGGCGGGGGCCCGGCGCCGGTCTCGGTGCTGGCCTGCGACGTCGCCGACCGGACGGCGGTGCGCGACGCCTTCGCCCGCATCGAGCGCGAGCACGGCCGCCTCGACGTGCTGGTGCAGAACGTCGGGCAACGCAACCGCAAGCCCCTGGTCGACTTCGCCGACGACGAGATCCGCGCGCTCCTCGACGTCGACCTGGGGTCGAGCCTGATGCTCGCGCGCGACGCCGCGCGGCTCATGCTGGCGCGCGGGGACGGGCGGCTGATCGCCGTCACCTCCATCGCCGGCCAGGTCGCCAAGGCCAACGACGCCGTCTACACCGCGGCCAAGGCCGGGCTGACCGGCATGGTGCGGGCGCTCGCCGCCGAGTACGGGCCCCACGGCCTGACCAGCAACGCCGTCGCCCCCGGCTTCTTCGCCACCGAGACCAACGCCCATCTCGTCGCCGACCCCGTCGCCGGGGCCTATTTCGAGCAGCGCACGCCGATGCGCCGCTGGGGCCGGCCCGACGAGATCGCCGGGGCCGCCGTCTTCCTCGCCTCGCCGGCCGCGTCCTACGTCAACGGCCACGTCCTGGTGGTCGACGGCGGCGCGACGATCCTGATGTAGAGGGCGCAGCACCGGCAACGCGCCAGCACAAGTTCGGCGCTTCCCCGCCGCGCTCCAGTCCCGGTGCGCCGGGTGCAAGGTCCCGTCGGCAGCAGCAGAGTGTCTGCTGCTCCTGCTCCGTGCATTGCGATCTGCACCATCAGGACACATGCCGGTTTTTCTTTTCTTCCCAGCGCGCTTCGGTATTGTTCTGGCGGCTTGAAGAGGTCGGAAACCGCTGCGGAGAGAAAAAATGTCACTGTCGAAGGTAAGGGAATTCCTGCAGATGGAGGCATCGGGCGGCATCGTCCTGGTGCTGGCCTCGCTGGTGGCGCTGCTTTGGGCCAACTCTCCGGGCGGTGGTCTGTACGTCGCCCTGCTCGACGTTCCCGTGGCGGTTCAGGTCGGTGCGCTGAAGATCGCCAAGCCGTTGCTGCTGTGGATCAACGACGGGTTGATGGCGGTCTTCTTCCTGCTCGTCGGGCTGGAGATCAAGCGCGAGGTGCTGGAAGGGGAACTGTCCAGCCTGGGCAAGGCGGCGCTGCCCGGCGTCGCCGCGGTCGGCGGCATGGCGGTGCCGGCGGCGGTCTACCTGCTGTTCACCTCCGGCGATCCGGTCGCCATGAACGGCTGGGCGATTCCGGCGGCCACGGACATCGCGTTCGCCGTCGGCGTGCTGGCGCTCCTCGGGCCGCGCGCGCCGGCGTCGCTGAAGGTGTTCCTGCTGGCGCTGGCGATCATGGACGACCTCGGCGCCATCGTCATCATCGCCGTCTTCTACACCGCCGACCTGTCGATGACCGCGCTGGCGCTCGCCGGCGTCGGCATCCTCGCCCTGGTCGCCATGAACCTCGCCGGGGTGACGCGGACGGCGGCCTACGTCCTGGTCGGCGTGTTCCTGTGGGTGTGCGTCCTCAAGTCGGGCGTCCACGCCACCCTGGCCGGCGTCGCCACCGCGCTGGCGGTTCCCCTGCGCACCACCGAGCGGGCCGCCGGCAAGGAGCCGCCGCTGCACCGGCTGGAGCACATCCTGCACCCCTGGGTCGCCTTCGGCATCCTGCCGGTCTTCGCTTTCGCCAACGCCGGCGTGTCGCTGGCCGGCCTGTCCTTCGCGTCGCTGCTCGAGCCGGTGCCGCTGGGCATCGCCCTGGGCCTGTTCCTCGGCAAGCAGGTGGGCGTGATGCTGTTCACCTGGGGCGCCGTCCGCGCCGGGCTGGGCGCCCTGCCGGCGGGGGCCACCTGGGTGCAGTTCTACGGCATGGCGCTGCTGACGGGCATCGGCTTCACCATGAGCCTGTTCATCGGCGGCTTGGCCTTCACCGGAGACGGCTACAGCGCCGCCGTGCGCATCGGCGTGCTCAGCGGCTCGCTCCTGTCGGCCGTCGCCGGATACGTCGTGCTGTCCGTCGCGTCCTCGGCGCGGGCGCCGGCCCTCGACGGTGCGGCGCGGGCCGACGGCTGACGCTATGACGTTCGGCAGTTGCTGCCGCCATAGGGTCCGAGCATAATCCCGTTGCGCCACGGGTGGCCGAACGCAGCGGGGGAGGGTGGGGCGTGCGTCAGGGCCGGCACTTGCAGATCGCCGTCGGCGGCGAGCGATTCGCCGCCGATGCCGGCCGGGTCGCCGCCGTCGCCGACGTCGTGTCCGTCACGCCCTTTCCCCTGCCGGCCGCCGCCCCGTCCCCGGTCGCCCACGGTGCGCTGCGGGTGGAAGGGCTCGGGCGGTTCGCCGACGCGCCGCTCCTGCAACTGGCGCCGCCGGGCGCCGCTGCGGCGGGTGGCCGCCTTCTCGTCTATGGCGGCTCCCTCGGGCTGGTCGGGGTGCGCGTCGACCGGGTGGAGCGGCTGTCGGAGGAGGGCGCCGCGACGGACTTGCCGCCCTTCGGTGCCGCGGTGCCGGCGGGCGGGGATGCGCCCGCACCGGCGCCGCACCGTCCGCCGGACGCGCCGCCCGCCGGTACGTTCTCCCTTCTTCTGGCGGCGTCCGACGGCGCGACGGTGGGGGTGCCGGCCGCCGACGTTCGCCGCGTCGCGGCGGTCGAGCGGGCCTACGACCGGCCCGGCGGCGGGACGCTCGTCGCCGTCGTCGACGGGCGGCTGCGGGAGGCGCGCTCCCTGGCGCAGCGGCTCGGCCGGCCGGAACGGTGCGAGCCGTGGGCCGTGGTGCCGGCGGCCGAGGACGCGCCGGTGCTGCTGGTCGAGCGGGCGGTCGCCCTGTGCACCGTGGATCCGGCGACGCTCTGCCGCACGGCGGCGGCGGACGGAACGGCCCGGGTGTGGTGGACCGACCCGGCGGGAACGCTCGTCGAGATCCTCGCCGACGTCGGTGCCGCGGCGCTGCCGGCGGCATCGGCACCGGTTCCGCCGGCCCCGGCGCAGCCGGCCCTGCGGCTGATCGGCGGCCGCCATCGGCTGCTGGCGCCGCTGGCGACGGTGCGCGCCATCCTGCGTCCCGACGATCTGCCGCCCTGGGCCGCCCCCCGTTCCTCGGTCCCCGTGCTCGACCTCGCGCGTCTGCTCGACGGCGTTGCCGCGGGTCCGCGCCGGCGCGCCGTGCTGCTGGAGGCGGCGGGCCGCCCGCTGCTCGTCCTCGCCGACGATGCCGCTGTGGTGGCGGTGGCGCCGGACGCGCCGCACCCCATCCCCCAGCCGCCGGCCGAGGTGGCGGCGCTGTTCGACGCGGTGGTCCTCGATCCGGCCTGCGGGCAGTGGCAGTTCCGCCTGCGCGGCGACGTCGCGTTCGCCGGCCTGCCTTACGCGCTGCGCCGCCGGGTGGCGCGATCCCTGGCGGGCTGGTCGTCGCGCGAGGCCGTCGCCGGCGCCATGGCCGGCGCCGCGGAGCCGAGCCCCGCCGCGGCTGCCGTCGCAACCCGCATCCCCGAGCCCGCCTGACCCAACCCCCGTCCCGCTCCCAGCGAGAACGCCCTCATGCTCCGAACCATCCGTGCGAAGCTGCGTCTGACCCTGATCGGCCTGACCGTGCTGATCGCCTTTGCCGGCACCATGACGCTGCTGCGCCAGCAGGTGTTGAACGGTCTTCTCCACGACCTGGAGGACCGCGTGCTGCCCAGCATCGTCGCCTCGGCGGCGATCAACACGGCGACCAGCGACTACCGCATGGCCGAGATCCTGCACGCGGGCAGCAACGATCCCGCCGAGGTCGCCGAATCGCGCCGGGAGATGCAGAGGCTGCGCGGAACGATCATCGATCTGCGCAACCACTATGAATCGCTGATCGAGAAGCCCGAGGAGCGGGCGATCTACAACGCGTTCCGCGAGAAGTTCGACGAGTACATGCGGGTCAGCGAACGCGCCGACCTGCTGGCCGAAGGGCCGGGGCACGACCAGGCCCTGCCGCAGCTGGTCGCGGCGACCCAGCTCTTCAACGGGTTCAGCGAAGAGCTGGGCCGCCTCGTCGAGCTCAACCAGAAGCGCGGAGTGGAGGTGAGCCGGGAGGCCGACCATGTGCTCGACATCAGCCGCATCCTGGTGACGGCGGGCGTCAGCGCCATCATCCTGGCGTGCCTGCTGGCGCTGCGGATGCTGGACCACCGTGTCGCGCAGCCGCTGGCCGACCTGTCGGTGATCGCCCACGGCCTGGCCGACGGGCGCCTGGAGGCGCCGCCGGCCAGCCTGACCGATCGGCCGGACGAGGTGGGCGAGGTCAGCCGTGCCGTGGCCGCCGTCGCCGATTCCGTGCGGCGGCTCACCCGCGACCTCGCCACCCTGACCGAGGCCGCCGGGGCCGGCATGCTGTCGTCGCGCATCGACGCGGCCGCCCACAAGGGCGACTACGGCGTTCTGGTGGTCGGGGTCAACGCCCTGATCGAGGCGCTGACCCGGCCGCTGCACGAGGTCGCCGACGTGATGCAGCGGGTCTCGGCTGGCGACCTGAAGGGGCGGATGACCGGCGCCTACGAGGGCGAACTGCGCGCCCTCAAGGCCAACCTCAACCGCAGCCTCGATTCGCTGGTCGGCCTGCTGGGCGAACTCTCCGCCGTCTCGGCGGATCTGGCGCGCGGCAATCTCACGGTGTCGGTCGACGGCACCTATCAGGGGGAGTTCGCGCAGCTGCGCGCCAACGTCAACCAGGCGGTGGGACAACTGCGCGACACCCTGTCGGAGATCCAGGGCAACACCCAGCAGGTCGCCGCCGCCGCGACGGAGACGGCGGCCGCGGCGCGCCAGGTGCTGCTCGGCGCCTCCAGCCAGACGGCGACCCTGGGAGAGGTCGCCAGCGCCATCACCCACGCCGCCACCGGCGCCGAGGCGGCGTCGGGCAGCGCGGAGCGGGGCAGCGTCGTCGCCCGCACGGCCGCCGATCTGGCCCGGGCGGGTCACGGCGAGCTGGAGCGCCTCGTCGGCACGGTGGAGCGGGTCGCCGGAGCCCAGGAGCGCATCGAGCAGGCGATCGCCCGCATCGCCCGCATCGCCGACAAGACCCACGTGCTGGCCCTGAACGCCGGCATCGAGGCGGCGCGCGCCGCCGAACAGGGGGCCGGGTTCGGCGTCGTCGCCCGCGAGATCGGCCGCCTCGCCGAGGACGCCGCGGAAGCGACCCGGGCCATCGAATCCATCATCGGCGACGCCGCCTTGCTGATCCGCGACGGGGTCGGCGTCGCCGCCGGCACCCGGGCCACCATGGACCGGCTGGCCGCGGCGGCGGGCGAGAGCGGCGAGGCCGTGCGGACGATCGCCGAGGTGATGGTGCGGCAGTCGACGGCGGTGCAGCAGCTCGCCGGCCAGGCCGACCGTCTGGAGGCCGCCAGCCGCGACAACGTCGCCGCCGCGGAGCAGATCACCGCGACCATGGAGGAACTGGCGCGCATGGTCCACACGACCAAGGTGCAGATCGACCGTTTCACGCTGGCCTGAGATCATGAACGCTCCCACGCCGCGTTCCGACAACGCCGCGCGCCGGCGCTTCGCCAAGCTGCTGGTGCCCGCCGCCGTCAGCCTGCTGCTGATCGCCGTCGTCTGGATCGGCGGCGACGCCTTCCGCATCATCGGTCTGCAGGCGCTGGAGAGCACGGGCCAGACCCTGGGCACGGTGCTGAGCGTCGCGGTGATCGTGTCGCTGGCCGTGCTGATGCACCGGGTGGTGCACTACATCGTCCTGGAAGGCCTAGTGGCGCGCGCCACCGGCACGCCGGTGCCGAAGCTGCTGGTGCAGCTCTCGGCGCTCGTCATCGGCCTGGTCGCCGTCGCCGTCGTCTCCTCCTTCGTGTTCAACCAGGACCTGACGGCGCTGTGGGCGGCCTCCGGCGTCGCCGGCGTCGTCTTCGGCATGGCGCTGCGCGAGCTCATCCTCGATGTCTTCAGCGGGCTGGCGCTCAACCTCGACCAGCCCATCCGCATCGGCGACACCATCCAGGTCAGCCGCTCCGGCGAGCCGCAGCTCACCGGCCGCGTGCTGGAAACGAGCTGGCGCAGCACGCGCCTGCATCTGGAGAACGACACCGTCGCCATCGTGCCCAACAGCCGCCTCGCCAGCGGGACGATCATCAACCTCTCCAAGCCCGATCCGGTGATGGAGTTCCTGCTCACCGTCACCATCGACGCCGACGTCGATCCCGACCGCGTCGTGCGCGTGCTCGAGGCGGGGGCGCTGGAGGCCGCCGCCGCCTATGCCGTGCCGACGGCGCCGCCGCCCTATGTGCGCCTGCGCGCGATCGGGCCGTCCGGGGTGGAGTACGGGGTCTACATCAACCCCACGGTGCCGCTGCGCTACCGCGCCCGCAGCATGACCCTGCGGGCGGTGCTCCAGCACATGGCGCGGGCGGGCATCCGGCCGTCCTGGCCGAAGATGGTGGAGGAGCCCTCCCAGCGCGAACCGGTGCCGCGCGACGCCCCGGCGCCGGATCAGGTGGCCCTGCTGCTCGGGGCGGTGCCGCTCTTCGCCGATCTCGGCACGGACGAACGGCGGGTGCTGGCGGCGCACAGCCGGTTCCGCCGGCTGCCGGCGGACGCCACCGTGGTGCAGTCCGGAGAGACCGCCGCGTCGATGCTGCTGCCCGTGGAGGGACTGCTCGTCGCGGTGCCGCCGCGGACCGTCGGCGGCACCGAGGCGCCGCGGCCGCTCGCCCCGGGAACCCTGATCGGCGCCGACGCGTTCCTGATCGGCGGGAGCCACACACGTACGGTGCGTACGCGTACGTCTGTCCTGCTGTGCGAGATCGATCACGAGGCGGTGGGGGCGCTGGTCGCCTGCCGCTCGGGCATCGCCGAGCAGCTCAGCCGGCGGATCGCCGAGCAGGTCATCGCCGACCAGCAGGGGCTTCCCGGCCGGGCGCTCGGCGTCGCCGCCGTGCGCGACGTGGCCGAGGACGTGCTGGGCAACCTGCGGCGCCTGTACGGCGACCGGGCGCTGCATTGAGGCCGGCGTGCCGACCATCGTTCCCATCGACGATCCCGACGATCCCCGCATCGCCCCCTACCGCTCGGTCCGGGAGCGGGACCTGGTCGGGCGCGACGGGCTGTTCATGGCCGAAGGCACGGTCGTGCTGCGCCTGTTGCTGGCCTCCGACCGGCACCGGCCGGTGTCGCTGCTGCTGGCGGAGAGCCGCGTCGAGGCCCTGATGCCGCTGCTGGACGGCCTGCCCGAGGACGTCCCCGTCTTCCGCGCCGGCCGGGCCGTGCTGGACGCCGTCGTCGGCTTCCCGCTGCACCGTGGCGTCCTGGCGCTGGGCCGGCCGGCGCCGCCGCCGTCCGCCGATGCGCTGCTGGCGGAGGTCGGGCGCCGGGCGCTGGTGGCGGTGCTGCTGGGGATCGGCAACCACGACAACGTCGGCGGCATCTTCCGCAACGCCGCCGCCTTCGGCGCCGACGCGGTGATCCTTGACGCCGGCTGCTGCGATCCGCTTTACCGCAAGGCCGTCCGCGTCTCGGTGGGGGCGGTCCTCCGCGTGCCCTACGCCCGGCTGGAGCGCGGCGCCGACCCGCTGGCGCTGTTGCAGCGCCACGGCTTCGCCGCGGTCGCCCTCAGCCCCGGCGGCCGGACCGCGCTCGCCGACCTGCGCCGGCCCGACCGGGTGGCCGCGCTGTTCGGCTCCGAAGGGCCGGGTCTGCCGGCCGAGCTGCTGGCGCGGGCGCGCAGCGTGCGCATCCCCATGGCGCCGGATTTCGATTCCCTGAACGTGGCGACCACCAGCGGCATCGTCCTCCACCACCTGGCCTTCATGGCGCCAATGGAAAATTCAACGCATAGTGATTGTTGAAACAAATTTGTTGTGCATTCCGGAATTGGGAATTGCCATGGCACGCCGACCTGGCCCATAGTCCGCGGCGGAAGTGGTCAGACCAGCGGGCGCGGCGACGCGACGTGGCGGTCGCGGACGGAGGGGGCGCAACGCGTGGTTGAGGTGCAGGATCGGAGGGACACCGCCGCCGGTGGCCGGCCCGGTGTGGACGGCATCTGGGCGCGGCCCGATTCCCTGTGGGAGAGGACGGCGCCGCCGGCACCCGCCCTGCCGGCGCTGGAGGAGTCGGTGCGGGCGGACGTGGTGGTGATCGGCGGCGGCTTCACCGGCCTGTCCGCGGCGCTGCATCTGGCCGAGGCGGGGCGGAGCGCGGTGGTGCTGGAGGCGTCCGAGCTGGGTCGCGGCGCCTCGGGACGCAACAACGGCCAGGTGATTCCCACCCTGTCGCGCCCCGATCCCGACGACCTCGTCGCCCGCTTCGGCGCCGAGGCGGGCGAGCGGTTCGTCGCATTGATCCGCGACAGCGCCGCCTACCTCTTCGACCTGGTGCGCCACCACGGCATCGACTGCGCGGCCGAGCAGACCGGCTGGATACAGCCCGTCCATTCGCCGGGCCGCATGCGCATCGCCGAGCGCCGCGCCGAGCAGTGGGGGCGGCGTGGCGCGCCCGTGCGGCTGCTGGACCGCGCCGCCGTGTCGGAGCTGCTGGGCTCCCAGGCCTGGTACGGCGGCTGGCTCAACCCGACGGGCGGCCACATCAACCCGCTGGCCCTGGTGCGGGGCCTGGCCCGCGCGGCGGTCGCCAAGGGGGCGCGGGTCCACGTCGGTTCGCCCGCCCTGGCCGTCGAGCGGCGCGGCGACGTCTGGCATGTCCGCACGCCGCTCGGCGCGGTCACCGCCGACGCCCTGGTGCTGGCGACCAACGCCTACACCGCCGGCATCTTCCCCGAGGTGCGGCGCGAGGTGGTGCCGGTTCTGTCCTGGCAGATGGCGACGGCGCCGCTCGACGCCGACGTGCGGCGCACCGTCCTGCCCGGCCGCCAGGCCATGTCCGACACCCATGGCGACCTGCGCTTCCTGCGCTACACCGCCGACAACCGGCTGGTCACCGGCGGCGCGCTGCTGATCCCCTACGCCGGCCACGGCCGGCTCAAGGGGATCGTCGGCCGGCGTCTCGCGACCATGTTCCCGCAGATCGGCGCGGTCCGCTTCGACCATGTGTGGAACGGCTACATCGGCATGACCATCGACTACACGCCGCGGATCCACCGGCTCGGGCCCGGCGCTTTCGCCTGGGCCGGCTGCAACGGCCGCGGCGTCGCCCTGTCGGTCTCGCTCGGCCGGGAGCTCGCCGCCGCCGCCGCCGGCGCCGACGTCCGCACCCTGGCCCTGCCGTTCACCGAACCGGCGCCGCTGCCCGCGCACGGCTTGCTGCGACGCGTCGGTCCCCTCAAACTGCTGCTCTACCGGTGGCGCGACCGCCGGGAGATCGCTTGACCCGTTGCGACCGGAGACGTTCATGTCCGACACCCCAGCCGTTCCGGCCCCCGACTACCCCGTGATGCTGCGCAACGCCTACGCCATGCGCGCCGCCGCCTACGCGCACATGTTCGACGTGCTGCGCGAACGCTTCGGCGAGACGGTGGCGCTCGAGGTCGGCCGGGAATCCACGCGCCGCCTGGGCGAGAGCATGGGGGTGAAGTTCCAGGGCTTCGGCCCCGCCGACCTGACCGGCCTGTGCTCCGCCTTCCTCGACGGCATTCCCAACCGCGAGACCATGTTCGCGCCGGAGATCCTGCGCTGCGACGACGAGCGGCTGGAGATCCAGTTCCACCGCTGTCCCCTCAAGGAGGCCTGGGAGGCCCAGGGGCGCAGCCCCGAGGACGTGGAGCTGCTGTGCCGCATGGCCGGCGCCATCGACGGCGGCCTCTTCGAGACCGCCGGCTTCACCTTCAAGGGCATCACCTGGAAGCCGGGCCAGGAGGGGTGCTGCCGCCTGGTGGTCGAACCCGGCTCCGCCGCCTGATCCGAACGACACGAACGAAACAGGGAGAACCGATGATGAGGATGCGCACCCTCGCCCTCACCACCCTCGCCGCGGCGGCGTTCGCCGTTCCGGCGCTGGGCGCCGACACGGTGACCTTCGGCTATCAGCTGCCGCTGACCGGCGACACCGCCCAGTACGGGCAGGACTTCCGCAAGGCCGCGGAGATCGCCCTGGAGGAGTTCAACAAGCAGGACAAGCCCTTCGACGTCGAGATCGTGTTCGAGGACAGCCGTTCGGACGCGAAGGAGGGCGTGAACATCGCCCGCAAGTTCGTCGACAACGACGCGGTCGTCGGCGTGCTCGGCGACTTCACCTCGACCGTGTCGATGGCGGCCGCCCAGGTCTACAAGAGCGAGGGGATGCCGCAGCTCTCGCAGACCGCCTCGCACCCGGACTACACCAAGATCTCGGAGTGGCAGTTCCGCAACATCGCCACCCAGGCCCAGGAGAGTCCCTTCAACGCCAAGTGGATGTCCGAGAACGGCATCAAGACGGTGGCGGTGATCGCCGAGCAGACCGACTGGGGACAGTCGGTGGTCAACACCTTCAAGGACGCCGCCGGCAAGCAGGGCCTGGACATCGTCTTCCAGGAGAACTTCAACCGTGGCCTGAAGGATTTCCGCTCGCTGATCAGCAAGATCCAGCGGGAGAAGCCGGACGCCATCTACACCGGATTCTTCTACGAGGATGGGGCCCAGTTCCTGAAGCAGGCGCAGCAGATGGGCGTGCAGACGCCGATCTACTCCACCTCGGCGGCCTACAGCCCGAAGCTGCTGGAGCTCTCCGGCGACGCCGCCAACGGCCTGCACCTCACCTCCAACTTCCTGCCCAACAGCCCGGACCCGAACGTCCAGCACTTCGTCACGGAATGGAAGGCGCGCTCCGACGGCGCCGTGCCCGGCCAGTTCCCGGCCCAGGCGTACGACGCCGTGCGCATCATGATCGCCGCGGCCGAGCGCGCCTACCCGGACGTCACCCGCCAGGAGCTGCGCGACGAACTGGCCAAGACCAGGGACTTCCCCGGCGTGACCGGCAAGACCACCTTCGGCGCCGACCGCGAGCCGGAGAAGGAACTGGCCAAGGTCGTGGTGAAGAACGCCGAGTTTGCTCCGGCGCAGTGACGCGTCACCGTTGACGGGGGGCGGCCCGCTGGGGCCGCCCCCGACCTGCTGTATTCCAGGGCCGCCATGATTGACCCCTATTACCTCCAGCAGCTTGCCATCGGGCTGTCGCTGGGCATGACGTACGCGCTGATGGCGATCGGCTTCACCTTGATCTTCGGCGTGCTCAACGTCGTCAACTTCGCCCATGGCGAGGTCTACACCGTCGGCGCCTTCGCCGGACTGGTGGCGATCACCGCCTTGGCACCGCCCTTCCTGGCGGTCCTGTTCATCGCCCTGGCCGCCGGTGCCGCCGCCGGCTTCTCGCTGGAGCGCATCGCCTTCCGGCCCTTCCGCCGCTTCACCGACGAGGCGTCGCTGAAGTCGCGGGCGATGCGCGAATCGACGCTGCTGTCCTCGCTGGCCGTCTCGATCGTCGTGCGCGAGGCGCTGGAGATCGTCTTCGGCTCGCAGATGCAGGCGCTGCCGTTCGAGTACATGATCAACGCGCCCGTGGAGCTGGGGCCGATCACCCTGGCGACCGGCGACATCATCATCTTCGCCGTCGCCGCGGCGATGCTGGTGGGCCTCCAGTACATGCTGACGCGCACCCGCGTCGGCTTGGCGATCCGGGCGGTGTCGAACAACCCGCTGGGGGCGAAGTACGTGGGCATCGACACCGACCGCACCATCGTCATGACCTTCGTGGTGGGCTCCACCATGGGGGCGGCGGCGGGCATCCTGGTCGGCCTCTATTACGGCGCCATCTTCCCGGCCATGGGCTTCATCCCCGGCGTCAAGGCGTTCGTCGCCATGGTGATGGGCGGCCTGTCGTCGATTCCCGGCGCGGTGATCTCCGCCCTGATCCTCGGCGTGTCGGAGAGCATGGCGACCACCTTCCTGTCGTCGGGCTGGTCGGACATGGTGGCCTACGGCTTCCTCATCCTGACCCTGGTCTTCTTCCCCAACGGATTGTTCGGAGCCGGCCGTGAGCGCGTCTGAGGGGCAGGCCCGGGCCTGGGCGGTGCGGGGCGGGCTGGCGCTCCTGCTGTTCGCCGTGCTGCCGGCGGTGCTCGCCGGCTTCGACCGCAGCTACTTCTACCAGATCGCCAACCTGGCGCTGATCTTCGTCCTGCTCGCCGCGTCGCTGCAGCTCGTCACCGGGGTGGCGGGGCTGCTGCATCTCGGCCACGCCGCCTTCTACGGCGTCGGCGCCTACGCCGCGGCGCTGCTGTCCACCGAGTTCGGGCTCGGCTTCACCTTCACCCTGCCGCTCGCCGGGCTGGCGGCGGCGGCGATCGCGCTGCTGGTGGCGCTGCCGACCATGCGGCTCGTCAGCATCTACTTCGCCGTGGCCACGCTCGCCATCGGCCAGATGCTCTATCTGGTGATGCTGAACTGGATCGAGGTCACCAAGGGCCCCAACGGCATCATCCTCACCCATGGGCTGGAACTGTTCGGGATCGACCTTTCCGGCCGGCTCGCCACCTTCTACACGGTGGCCGGCGTGGTGGCGCTGTCGCTGGTGGCGCTGGGGCGGCTCAGCCACTCCTACTACGGCAACGCGCTCCGCTCGATCCGCGAGGACGACCAGTGCGCCGACGCCATGGGCGTGCGCACGGTGCGGCTGAAGATGGAGGCCTTCACCATCTCCGCCTTCTTCGCCGGGGTGGCGGGGGCCTTGTGGGCGCACATGACCGGCTACATCTCGCCGGGCGACTTCGACTTCGCCGAATCGATCCTGATCCTCGCCATGATCGTCGTCGGCGGCCTCGGCAGCCTGCCGGGCGCGGCCGTCGGGGCGCTGGTGCTGATCCTGCTGCCCGAGGCGCTGCGCGACCTCGGCGACTTCCGCAACATGATGGTGGGGCTGGTGATGTTCGCCTGCATCCTGTTCCTGCCCAAGGGCCTGATGGGCGAGGTCTCGGCGCTGCGGCTCGCCCGCCAGCAGCTCGGCGCGGCGTGGCGGCGGACCGGCAAGGGCGTGGGGATCGGCTGGCGATGAGCGGACATCTTCTCGACATCGAGGGCGCCACCCGGCGCTTCGGCGGCGTCGTCGCCGTCGACCGGGTCGACACCCACGTGGACACGGGCGAGCTGGTCGGGCTGATCGGTCCCAACGGCGCCGGCAAGACCACGCTGTTCAACCTGATCTCCGGCGTCACGCCGCTGTCGGCCGGCACCATCCGCTTCCGCGGCCGGACCATCAACGGCCTGCGGCCCAGCCAGGTGGCGCGGCTGGGCATGGGGCGCACCTTCCAGAACCTGCGCATCTTCCCCAACATGTCGGTGTTCGACAACGTGTCGGTGGGGGCGGTGGGCACCTTGCCGCAGGGGCCGTTCGGCGCGCTGTTCGGCGACCGCGCCCGCGCCCGCCGGATCAGCGAGCGCACCTGGGCGGCGCTGGAGACGGTGGGGCTGACGGGGGTGGCCGACGAGCTCGCCGCCAACCTGTCCTACGGCCGGCGCAAGTACCTGGAGATCGCCCGGGCGCTCGCCATGGAGCCGGCCTTCCTCATCCTCGACGAGCCGGCGGCCGGCCTCAACGACACCGAGACGCGGGAGCTGGCCGACTTCATCCGCCGTCTGCACGCCGGCGGCCTCACCGTGATGCTCGTCGAGCACGACATGACGCTCGTCATGGGCATCTGCCAGCGCATCGTCGTGCTGGCGTCGGGGCGCAAGATCGCCGACGCCCCGCCGGACGAGGTGCGCCGCGACCCGGCGGTCCTGGAAGCCTATCTGGGAGGCGAGGCATGAGCCTCTTGAGCATCCGCGACCTGCACGTCGCCATGGGGCCGCAGGAGATCCTGCGCGGCGTCAGCCTCGACGTGCCGGAGGGCGCCATCGTCGCCGTGCTGGGGTCCAACGGGGTCGGCAAGACGACCCTGATGCGCACCGTCTCCGGCATCTACCGCGGCCGCGCCGGCGCCATCGCCTTCGCTGGCCAGCCCATCCTCAACCTGCCGGCCCACCGCATCGTCGCCCTCGGCCTGTGCCAGGCGCCGGAAGGGCGGCAGATCTTCTCCAACATGAGCGTGCGCGAGAACCTGGTGCTGGGCGCCGGCGCGGCCGGGCTGGGCGAGCTGGAGCGGATCTACGCGCTCTTCCCGGTGCTGGCCGAGCGGCTGCGCCAGAACGCCGGCTCGCTGTCGGGAGGCGAGCAGCAGATGCTGTGCATCGCCCGCGCCCTGATGCGCCGGCCCAAGCTGCTGCTGCTGGACGAGCCGTCGCTGGGGCTGGCGCCCAAGCTGGTGGCGCTGATCTTCGACCTGGTCCAGCGCATCCGCAGCGAGGGCGTGTCGATCCTGATCGTCGAGCAGAACGCCCGTGCGGCGCTCCGCATCGCCGACCATGCGGCGGTGATGGAGGACGGCCGCATCGTCCTCTCCGGCGCCGCGGCGGACCTGCGCAACGACCCGCGCATCGCCGAAGCCTATCTCGGCGGGCACGTGCACTGACACGCCTTCCGCTCGACCGGGCCGGTCGAACGGAAGGCGTAGGACGTCCCGTCATCGTCCGGTAAGAAACCGCTGGACAGGGGTGCTGGGCATCCCATATAAGCTCGCCTCCCCCGCCGGCGCCCTGGTGCCGGCATCCGGGACCCGCCTTCTTGAACAATCCCATGCCACCGGTGCTGCCGATCTCCTCGGCGGCGCGATGGCGCATAGGATAGTCCAAGTATTTCTGAACCACTGGACCCTG
>NZ_JBPJSP010000051.1:0-23430 GCF_051225715.1 Azospirillum sp. ST 5-10 | reverse complement strand
CCGCCACCGTCGGAGCCGCCGCCCGAGCCGCCGTCGCCGCCACCGACCGTGTCGCCACCGTCGCCGCCGCTCAGGGTATCGCCGCCGTCGCCACCGCTCAGCGTGTCGCCGCCGTCGCCACCGCTCAGGGTGTCGCCACCGTCGCCGCCGCTCAAGGTGTCGCCGCCGTCGCCGCCGCTCAGGGTGTCGCCGCCGTCGCCACCGCTCAGGGTGTCGCCGCCATCGCCGCCGCTCAGGGTGTCGCTGCCGTCGTCGATCGAGAACTGGACGTCGATGCCGGCGCTGACCTTGCCGCTGAGGTCGCCCGCTTCGGCGGCCGAGCCGATGATGTGCAGCACGTCGCCGTCGCCGCCGGTGACGCTCTGCAACGCGTTGATCTGGGCCGCCGTGAAGGTCACCTCGTGGGTGCCGTCGCCGGCGAGGTCGACCGCCTCCACCGAGGTCAGTGTCATCCCCTCGAAGTCGACGGCCTCGGCGGTCTGCACCTCGATGGCGTCGGTGCCGTCGCCGCCGTCGTAGATCATCGAGGCGTTGACGTCGTCGGCATCGTACACCACGAAGCGGTCGTTGCCGCCCTCGCCGTAGTACTGGTCGGCCTGGCCGGCGACCCGGTCCTCGGTGTTCTGGGTGGCGAAGAAGCGCTGCACCCCGTCGGGATCGCGCTCGTCGTACGCGGCGTACAGGAAGTCGTCGCCCTCGCCGCCGTAGAGGGTGTCGGCTTCGGCGTCGCCCGCCAGGCTGTCGCTGCCGGCGTCGCCGTAGAGCACGTCGGAGCCGCCGTCGCCCTCGATCAGGTCGTTGCCCTCGCCGCCAAAGGCGGTGTCGTCGTCGGCGCGGGTGGCGATGACGTCGTCGCCGGCCTCGCCGTACTGGACGTCGTTGCCGCCGCCGGCCTCCAGCGTGTCGTTGCCCAGCCCGCCATACTCGATGTCGTCGCCGTTGTGCGCCCACACCCAGTCGGCGCCGTCGCTGCCGACGAACGTGTCGTTCTGGTTGCCCAGCACGAACACCTCGATGCCGCTGAAGGTGTCGCCCGCGGCGTCGCCGGCGTTGTTGCCCGGATTGGCGAGGTCGACCACCAGGTCGCCGGTGGTCTGCTCGTACGAGACGAAGTCGAAGCCGCTGCCGCCCTCCATGTGGTCGGCGCCGGGGCCGCCGTCGAGGGTGTCGCGGCCGACGCCGGCGATCAGCGTGTCGTTGCCGGCGTTGCCGAAGAGATAGTCGTTGCCGGCACCGCCGATCAGCGAATCGTTGCCGCCCAGGCCGCTGACGCTGTCCGCGCCGTCGTCGCTGGTCAGGGTGTCGTCGCCCTCCGACGGTGTGCCGGTCACCGCCAGCAGGTGCGGCCACGCCTCGTGCCCGGCGAACGGCCCGGCGTTGCGCACCCGGCCGATCCGGGAATCGAGCGCCCAGCTGCCGCCGAGCGCGGCATGACCGACCGGCCGCGAGGCGGCGGCGACGCTCGCACCGGTGGCGTAGGCGAGCCGCTTCAGGAAGTCCTGCCCGTCGCCCCCTTCGGCGACCCGGCAGGCGTGGATCAGCACCTCCGTCTTGGGAGCCGCCGGCCAATGGCGGTCGAGGAGCGAGTCCGCATCGATGGGATCGGCACCGATGTGGATGCGACCGGGTTCGCCGTGCGCCAGCAGGTGCACCGCCGCCGGGCGCTCGGCCAGGGCCGCCGCAAGGGCTGCGTGCGCGTCCTCGCCGCCGTCGACCAGGACCACACGGACGTCGCCGCGCAGGCGCTCCAGGAGGTATCCGAGGTCGTCGAGCCCGGAATCCGCGATCAGGATTTCATGCACGTGTCTGCTTCCTTCTTGGGAACGATCGATCCTGCGGGGCGCAGTGAGGGCATGGCGGCCGCCGCCGGCGGCCGGCACCGTGGGATCGACCGGCAAATGGGAAACGTCAAAGTCGCTGACTATTGTGTGGTGCGAAGCTGAAATCGTAAGATCCAAAAGTGGATGATACCCCAAGAAGATGGCGTTCGACGCGACCGGGATCTTGAGAGAAGGGATGGCGTCGTCTTCGGTGAAGGGCGGCGTACGGGCGGTATACCGATGATCTTGTAGCGTAGTGTGGTCGGATTACCGTCAATGTGCGGACCGTTCTGCCCAATTCGAGGGTTCGCGGCGGCACCGGGTTGCCTCGTCGGGCATCCCTTCGGACGTTCGTCGCTGCCGGACGACGATCGGCAGCCGTCGGGCGGGCAAGTCGGCAAAGCGGTGCCGCCGGCCGAACTCCGTGGAGGTACACAACTGGGATGGTCCCGGCGGAGTCCGGCCCGCGGCGCGGCCTTGCCGCCACGCCTCCGCTTCACCGCCGGTGACTGGCCTTATCCTTTCGTTCTGTTCGGGGAGCCTTGAGGAACCTTTGGGGGGGCTCCGGGTTCCATTGCGTGACGGGTCACGAGACCTGTCCTCCCCGCAATTCCGGCGAAAGTGTGGTGCGCCGATGAACCAATGGATGCTCTGGAGCCGATTTGCCGCGGTCAACCTGTTCGGTGCGGCCGCCCTGGCTCTCGCGTGGATCAATGGCTGGATCGACCACGTCATCGAGGCCGATACGAGCCGCATCAGTGTGCTCATCTTCCTTCTCTTCCTGGTCGGCCTGGCCGCCACCGCGTGGCGCATCGAGAAGGTGACGGCGGAACTCGACCACATCGAGCGCGGCGCCGGCGGGCGCCTCGACGCCTACCGTCGGGCGATCGCCACGGTCGGCATCGGCAACGCCACCCGGGCGCTCGAGCTGCGCCTGTTCGGCCGGATCGTGTTCATCCGCCACATCGCCAACGCGCTGGTGATGCTGGGGCTGATCGGCACGGTGGTGGGCTTCGTCATGGCGCTCGACGGCGTCGACGGCTCGACGGCTTCGGACACCGACGCCATCGGCAGCATGGTGGGGACGATGATCCACGGCATGGGCGTGGCGCTCTACACCACGCTGGTGGGATCGGTCCTCAACATATGGCTGTCGGCCAACTACCAGCTGCTGGCGACCGGCACCGCCAATCTGGCCGCCACGCTGATCGACGCCGGCACCGGCAATCTCGACGGCGGCGGCGCCATGGAGCACCCGCGCGCTCCCGCCGGCGTGTCGTCGGTCGGCCCTCCGTCCGGCGAGACCGCCCATGTTTGACCCGTGGAATGAGAGCGACGACACCGGAACCGTGTTCCGCGACATGATCACGCTGGCCTTGGCCGGGTTCGTCTGCATGCTGCTTCTGCTGCTGCCGCACGTGAACCCGCCGGCCAAGGAAGGGACCGGCGTCGCCGACGCCGAACCGCCGGGCAACGTCATCATCGAAGCCCGTTGGGACGACAAGCTCCGCACCGACGTGGACCTGTGGGTGCAGGCACCCGGCGACGTGCCGGTCGGGTACTCCAACAAGTCGGGCCTGATCTTCAACCTGCTGCGCGACGACCTCGGCAGCTATGCGGATCCCACCGAGGTGAACTTCGAGACCTCGTTCTCGCGGGGCATTCCTCCGGGCGAGTACGCGGTGAATCTGCACCTCTTCCGGAACCTGGACAATGTTTTCCCCATTTATGTCCGTGTGGTGGCCCGGGTGAAGGCGGAGACCGAGTCGGGGGCCGCGACGATCGCGGCCACGCGTGTGCGGCTCGATCACGAAGGACAAGAAGTGACCGCCTTTCGGTTCAGGCTGACCGACAAAGGCGAACTGGTGCCGGGGAGCATGAACGCCGTCTTCAAACCCTTGCGTTCCGCCAGGAATTGACCCCCATGGAAACTCTGACCCTGATCTTCGCCTTCGTCGCCATCGTCGCCCTCCTGATGGTGATGGCGGCCCTGCGCTGGACGCGCAACGGCAAGGCCCGCGCCCTGATCGTCGCCCTGTTCGCCCTCATGCTGCCGGCCGCCTACGCGGCCCCCGCGACCCTGCTCGGCAAGGCCAAGCCGGTTACGCTGGAATGGGTCGACGCCCACGTGAAGGAGGCGTCCGTTCTCAGCGCCACCTTCGTCGAGGGCGAGGCGATCTATCTCACCCTGCTGTGGAAGGAAGCCCCCAATCTCTACCGGCTTCCCTGGGACCGCACCATGGCGGAGCAGCTTCAGTCGGCCATGCGCGATGCCCAGCGCAACGGCACCAACCCGATGATGCGGCTGCCCTTCGAGCGGTCGTGGGACGATCGGGAGCCGCGCTTCTACGCCACGCCGCAGCCGAAGATGCCGGACAAGCCCTACCAGAACCAGGGGCCGGGGATCGAGTTCCAGCACCCGGGTCAGGCGACCTGAGGCACGGCGCAGGGAGGCGGCATACGGGGGTGGACGGGTCCACCCCCGTCCTCTACGGTCGGCACGTCAGCGCCATACGCACCGGGAGGAAGCCATGCCGTCGTTCGACATCGTGTCCAAGACCGACCTTCAGGAAGTCGACAACGCCCTGGCCGGCGTGCGCCGGGAGATCGAGCAGCGCTTCGACTTCAAGGGCTCGCGGTGCACGGTGGAGCGGACGGACCACGCCATCCTGGTGGCGGCCGACGACGAGCCGAAGCTGGAGCAGATGCACGAGTTGCTGCGCGTCCACATGACCCGCCGCAAGGTCGACGCCAACTTTCTCGACTTCTCCGCCAAGGTCGAAAAGGCCGCCGGCAGCACGCTGCGCCACACCGTCACCGTCCGCGAGGGGATCGCCCAGGACCTCGCCAAGCGGATCGTCAAGTCCATCAAGGACAGCAAGATGAAGGTGCAGGTCGCCATCCAGGGCGACGAGCTGCGCGTCAGCGGCAAGAAGCGCGACGATCTCCAGGACGCCATCCAGCACGTCCGCGCGATGAAGATCGAACAGCCCCTGCAGTACGTGAACTTCCGCGACTGAGGCGCCTCCCGTCTGCGGCGGGGCGGCAAATTCTGCCGAACACGGCAGATTTTGCCGGGTCGTTGTTGCCCGCCCTGCCGGCAATCCCGGGCGCCGCCGTGCCTTCCCCATCGGCACTTTTCTTGCATTTAGCTGCAAGCCCGCCATGCGCCCGATGGGTTCGACCATGACCGCCATGCCCGATGCCGACTCCCTCCGTCAGCTCCAGGTCCGCCTGGAGCAGATGCAGAGCCGGCGTGCCGGTGCCGTGCCGAAGGAGGTGGCGGAATTCGCCGGGCGGTTCGCGGCGATGCTGGAGGCCCTCAACGGTGCCGGAACGTCCGCCGCCGGGGCCGGCCAGGCCGACGGCGCGCGCGCCGGCACCGGGCATGCGGTGGGGCCGGCGGTGGCGACGCTGATCGCCCAGGGCGGCTTCGACGATGCCGCCGGCGCCCGGACGCCGTCCGCGCCTGCGGCCGTGGACGGCGCGGCCAGCGCGAAGGATGCGCTGCTCGGCGGTGGCCCGGTCGACGCGCGCTGGACGGCGATGCTGCTCGCCGACGATTAGAGCGGGATCACTCCAGGTAGAATTGCCTGGAGTGTGAATCCCGCTCCAAATTCAAATGTTTAGAGCAAGATTCACGCTTTTGGCCGGATCGGCCAGAAGCGATCTTGCTCCAGGCGCGCCGGCTCATCCGAGGTCCGCCGCGCTCATTCCGCGGCGGGCTGGGCCACCGGCGCGTTGCCGGCGACGGTGAGGAGCGGCCGCGCGCCGATGACGGCGGGCGCCTCCAGCAGAACCGGCCGGTCGCCGGCCGGCGCCTCGTAGAGCGCCGGGATCGTCACCACGATGCGGGTGCCGTGGCCGGGTTCGCTGGCCACCTCGATGTCGCCGCCCAGGGTTGCGCAATAGTGGCCGACCAGCGTCAGCCCGAGGCCGGCGCCGGGAATCTTGCGGCCCTTGTGCAGCGGGCTCGTTCCCTGGACGAAGGCCTGGAACAGCCGCCCCGCCTGGCTCGCCGGGAAGCCGATGCCGGTGTCGGACACGGTGAAGCGCAGCCAGGCCTGGCCGTCGCGGTCGATCCGTTCCGCCGCCAGCGTCACCCGGCCGTCGCGGGTGAACTTGCAGGCGTTGTCCAGCAGGTTGAGCAGGACTTGGCGCACCTTGGTGAAATCCGTATGCATCCCGCCCAGGCCGGGCGCGGTGGCCGCCGAGAGCGTGTTGCCGTTGAGGTCGGCGAGCGGCAGGCAGCGCTCGCGCACCTCGGCGACCAGGCGACCGACATCGAAGTCCTGGACGCAGACGTCCAGGGTGCCGGCCTCGATCCTGGCGTAGTCCAGGATGGAATCGATCAGCGCCACGAGCTGCTCGCCCGACCACTGGATGGCCTCGACGTCGGTGGCGAGTTCGCCCACCCCCAACCGGTGCAGCTCGCTCATCAGCGATTGGCTGGCGTCGACGATGGCGTTGAGCGGACCGTGCAGCTCCTGCCCCATGTTGACGAGGAAGTCGGTCTTGGCCGCGTTGCCCGCCTCGGCCCGCTCCTTCTCGACCAGCAGGCGGTCCTGCAGCGCCGACGCCTCCCGCTTCAGGCGCTCGACGTCCTCGTTGTTGGCCCGCAGCAGCTCGACGGCGCGGGCCATGCGGCCGATCTCGGCGCCGTCGGCCAGCACCGGCAGGGTGTCGACCGTGTCGCGGCCGGCGGCGAGGTCGCTCACCGCGGCCGCCATCACCGAGACCGGCCGGGCGACGCTGCGGGCGACGAACCAGGTCATGACGAGGCCGAGCAGCAGCAGCACGCCGCCGGCCCACAGCGCCGCCTCGACGTAGCCGCCCATCTGCGAGGCGAGCCCGCTGCGCAGGGTGGCGGTGGCGTCCTCCGCCCGCTGGCGCACCTCGGCGACGTGGCCGAGCATGGCGGCGGCGTTGGGGGCCAGCGTGTCGGCGCGCAGCGCGTCCTCCTCGCCGAGAATCTCGGCGATGCGGTCGAGCATGGCGTCGGTGCTGTCGAGCATGCCCGACACCTCGAAGATGAGCTGGCGGGTGCCGGGAACCCAGAGGTAACGGTTCATCTCCGCCAGCCGGGCGCGCGCCACCTCGAGCTGGGCGCGCATCTGCTCGGCGTCCTCGGCTGCCCGCCGCTCGACGAAACGGACCGCGTGGTCCTGCATGAGCAGCACGGCGATGGCGGCGTCGCTGGCCAGGGTCGCCGAATCGACGCCGCCGGAATCCTTGAGCTTGGAAAGATGGTCGCGCATCTGCCGGACCAGCGGTTCCAGCGTGTTCAGCGCCAGCTGGTCGCGCTCGTTGCGCAGCTCGGTCAGCCGGACGAAGCCGGTCCAGTACCCCTCCAGCCCATTGCGGGCGTCCGCCACCGCACGGGCGTCGGCGTCGTCCGCCGCCAGCCGCGACAGCGCGTCGAGGCCGGCCCGCACCGCGTCGCGGCCGGCGACGGCCCTGGCGAAGCTGGTCTGGTCGGGGGCGTCGAGATGGTCGCGCACGGCGACCGTCAGGTCGCGCAGGCCGATGTCGACGTCGGCGGCGGTGCGGGCGGTCCCGGCGCTGGCGGAGAAGCCGTCGACCTCCCGCGTGATGCCGTACAGCGACGACAGGCCCACCAGGGCCAGCGCGGCGACCAGCAGGAAGGCCGCGCCGAAGCCGACGACAATCCGCGTCGCCACCGTCATCTCGCCGAGGCGGGGCAGGGGGCCGAACCGTTTCACACCAACTCCCGTACGCTGACCGATCCGCAGCCCACCATTCGGCGGATTCGCTACGGACCCGTTAAGAGCCGGCAACCGCCCGCCGATGGCTCCCGAAAGGTCACGCCCTCGAAGTGGAGGGACGTCGGCTCCATGGCGTCAAAGTGTACAGGGACGCGCGGCGGCCGCAAACAGGCAAGTCGTCGGCCGGCAAGCCCTCGGCACGGTCCGGTCAGCGCCCGGGCAGCAGGCGGTCGATCCGTTCCTTCAGGGCGGCCAGGGACGGCGGTTTCACCACGAAGCCGTCGACCCCCAGCGCCATCGCCTTCTTGACGATCTCGGATTCCGTGTGGTTGGTCAGGAAGACGACCGGCGTGCGGCTGTCGCGCCCGGCGTCGCCGGACCGGAGCCGGGCGAGGAACTGCAGGCCGCCGACGGGCTTCATGTCGATGTCGCAGACGACGATGTCGGGCGCGGCGCGGGCGCATTCCTGCAGGCCGGTCTCGCCGTCGCCCGCCTCGGCGACGGCGGTGAAGCCGATCTGCGTCAGGATCTGCACGATGGTGCGGCGGACGAAGGGCTGGTCCTCGATCACCAGGATGCGGTAGCGGGCATAGTCCACCGGCGTTCTGTCCATCCTCGGCACTCCTGCGGCCTTCGTCCCTGATAGCAGCGTCCCCGGCGTCCCGGCAACGGCGGCCTCACGGCCCCTCGCGGATGCGCTTCTCCAGCCGTGCGAAGGCGGCGTGCAGCCGCGCCGCGTGGTCCCGTGCCGCCGCCAGATCGCCGTCCGCCGCCGCCGTTTCGATGCGCCCGCACAGCACCGCCAGCTCCACCGCTCCGGCGGTCCGCGCCGCCCCGCTGGCGGCATGGGCGGCGCGCCGGCCCTCCTCGGCGTCGCCGCGGCCCAGCTGCGCTCCCACCGCGTCGATCAGCGGCGCGGTGGTGTCGAGGAAGAACGCCAGCAGGTCGCGGGCGTCCTCGACGCTGCCGAAGGTCGCGGCGACATGGCCGAGGTCGAGCACGACGTCCTCGCCGGCGCCGTCCCGCGGGGGGACGGCCGCCGGCTCCGGCGTGCCGTCGCACGGCGCCGGGGCGCCCGGCAGCCAGCGGGCGATGACGCGCGACAGGCTTTGCAGGTCGACGGGCTTGGCCAGATAATCGTCCATGCCCGCGCCCAGGCACCGCTCGGCCTCGCCCGCGAGGGCGCTGGCGGTCAGCGCCACGATGGGAAGGTGGCGCCCGGTGCCGCCCTCGCGCGCCCGCACCCGGCGTGCCAGCTCGTAGCCGTCGACCTCGGGCATGAAGCAGTCGGTCAGCAGCAGGCCGTAGTCGCGGCGTTGCAGCGCTTCCCAGGCGTCCTGCCCGTCGACCGCCATCTCGGCGGCGAAACCCAGCTGTTCGAGCTGCTTGCGGATGACCACCCGGTTGGTCGGATTGTCCTCGGCGACCAGGATCAGCGTGCCGGCGGCCAGCGCCTCGTCGGGTGGCGGCCGCCGCGCGGCGGCCGGCCCGCCGACGGCGTCCGTCGCGTCGGACGGCTCCGGCGTGTCCCGGCCGGCGGCCTGCGCCACGGCGCGGCACAGCGCCGCGCGGCGCACCGGCTTGCGCAGCACGGCGCACACCCCGGTCCGGCGGGCGGCGGCGCCGAGGTCGGCGGCTCCGGCCGTCCCGCCGTCGACGGTGGCGAGGATGAGGCGGGTGCCGCGCGTTCCGGCGGCGCCGGCGAGGGTCGCCGCCAGCGCCAGTCCGTCGAGGCCACCCGGGTCGTGGTCGATCACCGCGACGTCGACGGGCCGGCCGGACTCGGCGGCCGCCCGGAGGGCGGCGTGGCCGGCGTCGGCGCTGGCGGCTGCCGTCGCTTCGGCCCCGGCCGCCGCCAGCGCGGCGGTGAAGCCCTCGCGCACCGCCGCGGTGTCGTCGATCACGAGGACGCGCAGACCGGCGAGGCCGGCGCCGGAGGGCACGCACGCGGTGGCCGGCGTGTCGGCCACCGCCGGCAACGGCACCTCGAACCAGAACACCGAGCCCCGGTCGGGGGAGGCGTCGACGCCGATGCGGCCGCCCATCAGCTCGACCAGGCGGCGGCAGATGGACAGGCCGAGGCCGCTGCCGCCGAAGCGCCGCGTCGTCGAGGCATCGGCCTGCGTGAAGGGCTGGAACAGGCGCGCCTGCTGCTCGGCGCTGAGGCCGATGCCGCTGTCGGCGACCTCGAAGCGGACGTCGTCGTCGGTGGCGCCGGGGCGGGCGGCCAGGGCGACGAAACCGCGTTCGGTGAATTTGATGGCGTTGCCGACCAGGTTCAGCAGGATCTGGCGCAGCCGCACCGGGTCGCCGAGCCGCCGCTCCCGTCCGCCCAACTCCACGCGGGTCGCCAGGTCGAGCCGCTTCTCCCGCGAGCGTGTCGCCATCAGGTCGGCGACGCCTTCGACGACCTCGTCCACCGACACCGGCACCGCTTCGAGGTGAAGGCGGCCGGCCTCGATCCGCGAGAAGTCGAGGATGTCGTCGAGGATGGTCAGCAGGGACGACGCGGATTCGCGGACGACGCCCAGCACCGCGCGCTGTTCGGCGTCGAGCGGCGTGCGCTCGAGCACTTCCAGCATGCCGAGGACGCCGTTCATCGGCGTGCGGATCTCGTGGCTCATGGTGGCGAGGAAGGTCGACTTGGCGCGCGCCGCCGCCTCCGCCTGGTCCTTGGCCTGGCGCAGGGTGTCCTCGGCGCGGCGCCGCTCGGACACGTCGGCGTAGGTGAAGATGTAGCCGCCGTCGGGCATGGCGCCGCCGCGGATGCCGAGGACCGGGCCGTCGGCCAGCGCCATCTCGTGCTCCACCGCCTCGCCGCGCCGGACGATGGCGGCGACCTGCGCCGCCGCCGTCTCGGCGTCCTCCGGCCACAGGTCGCCGCGCGCCGCCTTGAAGCGGATCAGGTCCTCCATCGCCGGCCGGCCGGCGAGGAGGTCGTCGGGGTAGCGCCACAGGTCGCGGAAGCGGCGGTTGTGCAACGTCAGGCGCAGATCGCGGTCGAACAGCGCCACACCGGTCGGCATGGCGTCGAACAACACCTGGAGCTGGGCGTTGCGCGCGGCCACCGCGGCCTCGGCCTCGACCTGGCGCGTGACGTCGACGGCGGTGACCTGGACCGCCGCCTCGCCCATCCAGTCGACCGGGCGTGTCACCAGGTCGACCCAGATCCGGACGCCGTCGCGCCGCATCAGGCGGCCGCGCCGCGCCCTGCCGGCGGCGGTGGCGTCCGCATCCGGGTCCCAGGCCGGTGCCCGGCCGGCGTCCTCGGGCGGCAGGAGAGCGGCGCGCAGGGGGACGTCCAGCAGGTCGCGCCGGTCGCCGCAGCCGACCATGGCGGCGAAGGCGGGATTGACGAACAGGGCACGGTCGCCGCGCAGGATGAGGATGCCCTGGACCGAGCCTTCGACGAGGTCGCGGAACCGCGCCTCGCTCTCGCGCATCGCCTGCACGGCGCGGGTGCGGTCGGTCACGTCGGTGATGGTGATCACCCAGCCTCCCTCGGGCCGCGGCGATCCGCGCAGCTCCAGGTCGCGCCCCTCCACCGTGTGGTGGAGGTGCGAATAGGCCTCGTTGCGGCGGACGAAGGCGAGGCGCTGCTCGGCGAAGGTGTCGGGGTCGGCGCCGGGAAAATAGCCGTTCCGCAGCCCGTAGCGCAGCAGGGCGTCCATCGTCCCCTGCTCGGCGATCACCTCGGCCGGCAGGTTCCAGACGTCGCAATAGCGGCGGTTGAAGACGCGGATGCGCAGGTCGTCGTCGAACATCAGCATGGCGCTCGGCATCGCCTCGATGGCGGCCCGCATCTGCGCCGCGGCCTCGGCCGCCTCGGCTTCGGCGCGCACGCGGTCGGACACGTCGACCACCGTCGCCTGGACGGCCGGACCGCCGATCCAGGCGACGACGCGTTCCGCCGTCTCCACCGCGACGGACGACCCGTCGCGGCGCAGGCCGCGCGTGCGGGTGACGCCGGCGACCGGCCGTCCCGCCATGAGGCGGAAGTGGCGCGCCCACGAGCGGGCCCGTTCCTCCGGCGCGACGAGCGGCCGCAGGCTGCCGAGCGCCATCACCTCCGCCCCGCTGGCATAGCCGTGGATGCGGGCGTAGGCGTCGTTGGCGAACAGCGGGCGGAAGCCGCGGTGGACCACGATGCCCTGGATCGAGCCCTCGACGAGGCCGCGGAACCGCGCCTCGCCGTCCTCGTCAGCGGCGCGTCCGCGCCGGCCGATCCCGGCAGCGCCGGCGATCAGCCGGGACAGGACGCGGAAGCGACTGCCGAACATGCCCTCCGTCCTCCCGCGGCTTCCGAACGCCTCGGGAATTTATCAACCGGCACGCGTCGGCGCGACTCCCGCGGTGCGGCGGCGGCCGTCAGCGCGACGGGCGGCGGAGCGCCGACACGATGGTCCGCGGGGCGTGGCGGAGGACGGACAGCAGACGGACCACCAGGACCCGTTCGGGATGGACGTCGCGGACGCTGACGGCGCGGCCGGCGTGGGCGAGCGCGGCCCGCGCCAGCGCGGCGGGATCCGGGCAGGGCTCGCCGTCGATGGCGAAGGCGGCCAGCGTGTCGGTCATCACCTCCACCGCGCTCAAGGGCGGCAGGTGCATCAGCAGCCGCGCGGCCTGCACGGGGTCCTGGCCGCCCGTGCCGAGGGCGGCGGCCACCGTGACGGCGGAGCCGTGCGCGGCGTCGGTGCCGAGACGGAAGGCGAGCAGCCGCTTGGCCCGCTCCTCGACGGCCGGCGACCAGCCGGCGGTTACCGTGATGACGGGGTTGAACATGCCGGTCCCCCGGGCGCCGCGACGGGAAACCCGACGCGCCCGCCCTGGAGCACAGTTTGTTCATCGACCAAACGGTTTCAAGGCAGCTCGTTCACCGCGGCCGGTTCGACGCGGTGCGCCCGCGGCCAGGAGGTGCGGCCGTCCGGGCGGCGCCGGCTCAGCGCCTCGGCGACCGGGGCCATCTGTCGCATGACGTCGTCCCGCGACAGGCCGTCGCGGCGCAGCACGGCCTGCGCGACCGGATCGTCGAGGAGTTCGGCAACGCGGCTGCGCCACGTCTGCCGGTACGGCAGTCCGTCCATGGCTGATCTCGTCGCATGTGGTCGGGTGGCGGCGACCGGCCGAAGCCGGTGACGCCCAACCTAGGCGGCGCGTGTGACGGTTTCAATCCCACCCATGGCGCATGCCCGCTGGACACCTGTCCCATGGCGCACTTGACCGGTGCACCGGCGCACCGCCGCGGCCGCTCAGTGGATGGTCGGCGCCGGCTGGTCGTCCTCGGGGGCGTGGCGGGCCCGAACGGCGGAGAGGCAGAAGGCGTGCCAGCAGAGATCGACGATCACCGGCGGCACGTCGGAGGCGTCCTGGCCCGGCAGCACGTGGGTCTGCGAGGCGTGGGCCATGGCGGCGCCGATGGCGTTGACGCTGCTCCGGCCGACCGGCCCGATGAGGTCGAGAGTCTGGCCGAGCGCGCGGGCGTCGAGGCGGACGACGATGGGCGCGACGGTGATCTCGGCGGCGTTGGCGCGCAACCGGCCGACGGCGACATAGGCTTCCAGCAGGTCGTCGCGGTCCTCCGGGCGCAGCACGGCGACCACGGCGCGGCTGCCGGCGAGCTGGCCGACGGGGTCGAACTCGAAGACCACGGCGCGTTCCGGCTGACGGGCGCCGGCCAGGGCCGCCACCTTGTCCCCGGGCATGCCGGTGGTGATGTCGGCGGCCTCCTCGAAGATCTCGGGATGGCCGCCGCCCTCCATGTGGATCACCAGCGGACCGTCGGTGATGGCGACGGTGGCGAGCAGGCGGGCCATGAAGTCGACGGGGCTCTGCGCCGCAGGGTCGTCCGCCTCCATCTCCAGCTCGACGTCGGCGCCGTCGTCCCCTTCGACCTCCGCCTCCAGCAGCTCCGCACCGCGGCGGACGATGAGTTCGGCGAAGCTGATCTCGTGTTCCAGTTCCAAGGCGCCCTCCTGGGGCTCGCGGCCCCTCACGTCGACGGAACGCAACGGAACGCTGGCGCGGCCCGTTCATGGACAATGGTGATGCCGCGGCCGGCGGGCGAGCCCCTTCGAAGGGGGCAGACTCAGCCGGCCAGGGTCAGCCCCATCTCCCAGAAATCGGCTTCGAGCCGGCAGGCCTGGCCGAAGATGCGGGCGAGCTGGGGGAAGCGCGCCTCGGGCATGGCGCGCGCCGCCAGCCGGTCCAGGGTGACGCGTGCCGTGGCCGCCACCTCCTGGTAGGCGTCGCCGGCGTACTCCTCGATCCAGCCGCGGTAGGGGTTGGCCGGGGCGAGCGCCTGCGGCCTGGCGGCCAGCGCGCGGGCGATCTCGGCGTAGCCGACGACGCAGGGCGCCAGCGCCACGTGCAGGTCGAGCAGGTCGCCGCGCAGCCCGGTCTCCAGGACGTAGCGGGTGTAGGCCATGGTCGCCTTGGCCTCGGGGGCGGCCTCCAGGTCGGCCGGGCTCAGGCCCCAGCGGCCGCATAGACCGACGTGCAGGTCCATCTCCACGTCGAGGATCGCCTTCAGCCCGCCGAGCGCCGCCCGCATGTCGTCGAGCGACTGCCCCTTGTAGACGGCCAGCGCGTACGCCCGGGCGAAGTGGATGAGGAACAGGTAGTCCTGCACGAGGTAGTGGCGGAACGCCGCCTCGGGCAGGCGGCCGTCGCCCAGGCCGCGCACGAAGGGGTGGTCGACGTAGGCGTTCCAGTCGTCGCGGGCGGCGGCGACCAGGCGGTCGAACAGGGGCTTCGTCGCTTCATCCGTCATGCGCGTGCCTCCGGCTTGCGGTGTCTCGTGATCGGCGGCGGATGGTGGCGGACAAAGCCGGCGGGCGCAACGGCGCGTTGTCCGCTCCCGCCGCCCCGCGGCGGCGGCGGGCCGACCCGGGCGGAGAACGCGGTGCAGGCCTGCGCCGGCGCCTCTTGACCGCCGGCGCCGCCGCTTCTAGGTTTTGCTGCAACGCAACAAACGCCAAATTGGAGGGACGCCTTCTCGTCCAGAGGAGGTCGTGTTTCATGAATTGCGTGCTTCTTTCGTTCCGGCGACAGCCGTCCGACGTCCGTGAGGCGGGCCGTGCGCGCTCCTGACCTTCGCTTCAGCCGGGCCGGCGGCCTGGGCGCCTTCGCGGTGGTGACCGCCCTGTCCCTCGCGGTGTTCGGGTGGCCGGCCCCGCCGTCGTCGGCGGCGGCGGACAACCCCCGCCGCGGCACGGCCGAGGTCTTCGACCCGGCCTTCGCCCTCACCCCCGACGCCTACGAGGACGAGATGTCGCGTCCCCGTCCGGCCCTGCCCGGGACGGTCGACGGCGGCCGCGGCGTCATCGGCAACTGCAACGCGTACCTGGTCGCCCACCGTTCGTGGGACCGCCGGAACGCGGTGACGCGGGACCCCGACTTCGTCCACTACCGCAACTGCCTGCCGCTGCACCTCGTCCATACGGGCCGGGCGCCGACCTGGCATCTGGCGCGCGGCGACCGGCTGGGCCAAGCCCTGCTCGAGCGTCTCGATCCGCAGCGCACCGGCGCTGCGGCGCCGCCCTGGTTCGCCAGCGCCGGCCGCCTCGCCGACGTGGCCGGGGAACGGGCGGTCGCGGCGCACGGCGTCGTTCTGCGCCACGGCGACGAGACCTGGTCGATCGAGGCGGTCGCCTCGCTGGATCTCCTGGACAGCGGGTCCGAGAATCTGCTGGCCCGGGTGACGTGGCGGGGGCAGGTGACGTACGTGGTCGTCCGCCCCCGGCCGTCCGGCGACCTGGTCGCCGTACCCGCCGACGTCTTCGGCGTGCCCCTCGGGGTCGCCCCGCTGTAGCGGCGGGCCGGCGGGACGGGCAGGCCCATGGGGCAGGGGAGCGGGCGACGTCCCGGCGTGCGCCCGCGGCGGGCTACAGGTGCATCCACAGGCGCATGAGTTCCGGGACCGTGCGGATGTCCAGCTTGCTCAGGATGTTCGCGCGGTGGGTCTCGACCGTGCGGACACCGATGCCGAGGCGGTTCGCGATGGTCTTGTTGGCGCAGCCCTCGACCATCAGCTCGGCGACGTCCCGTTCGCGGGGACTGAGGAGAGCCAGCTTCGCCAGGGCGGATGCCGCGGCCGAGCGGTCGCGGCGCTGGCGGGCGTCGCGTTGCAGGGCCTCATGGACGCGACGCAGGAAGACCCCGTCGTCGAACGGCTTTTCCAGGAAATCGACCGCCCCGGCCCGGAAGGCGGTGACGGCGGTGCTCACCTCGCCATGGGCGGTGATGATGATGACGGGAAGCCCGCACCCGCGCCGGGACAGTTCTTGCTGGAGCTCGAGCCCGTCCATGTGCGGCATGCGGAGGTCGGCCACCACGCAGCCCGGCTGGTCCGGGCTGTGGCGATGGAGGAACTCCAGCGCGTTGACGAACGTGCGCACGGACAGCCCGGCGACTTCGACCAGGGCGGCGAGCGCGTCGCGCACGGCCTCGTCGTCGTCGATGATGAAGACGATCGGCTCCGCGGTCGCAGGATTCGTGATCTCACTCATGGGACGGACCGTCATCCGGACGCGCCGCTGGCAGATACACCTGGAACACCGAGCCGCGGCCGGTGGAGTGGGCCAGCCACAGCCGGCCGCCATGGCTTTCGACGATGGAGCGGCAGATCGGCAGCCCGAGACCCATTCCGGCCGGCTTGGTGGTCGCGAACGGGGAATAGAGGCGGTCGACCATGTCGGCGGGCACCCCCGGCCCGGTGTCCGCGACCTCGAAGGTCAGGCCGTCGGGTGGCGTGGCGCGGACCCCCAGGACGACCTCGCGCTCCGGGCCGCCCGTGGCGGCGATGGCTTCGATGCTGTTGTGCACCAGGTTGAGGAGGACCTGCTCGATCTGGATGCGGTCGCACAGCACGAGGGGCAGGGGCTCCACCATGTCGACGCGCAGGTGCACCCGGTTGTAGGCGGCGTCCGCCCGCACCAGCGTCAGCGTTTCGCGCACGATGTCGGCCGCCGGTTCCGGAGCCAGTTGAAGCGCCCCCTTGCGCAGGAAGGTGCGAAGGCCGCGGATGACCTCGCCCGCCCGCTCCGCCTGGACCACCGCCTTGTCGATGAACGCCTGGGCGCGCGGCGGGGTGTCGCTGGTCTCGAGAATCCGTTGGGCGGCGCGCGCATAGCTGATGGCCGCCAGCAACGGCTGGTTCAGCTCGTGGGCGAGGGCGGACGCCATCTCGCCGGTCACCGCCAGACGGGCGATGTGGGCCAGTTCGGCCTCGTGCTCGCGCAGCCGAAGCTCGATCCCGCGACGCTCGCTGACGAGGGCCCCGAGGAACAGGGCGGTGATGGCCAACGCGAGCATCAGCGTCTGGTGATAGACCACGGCGTCGAGGGGGAAGCCGATGGCCTGCAGGCCGGCGATCAGACCGCTCTGGATGGCCAGGGCCGCCAGCACCGCCCCGGACAGCCCGTGCGAAACGGCCACCCACACCAGCGGGAGGAACAGCACGTAGAACAGGTTGAACTGGCCGTCGCCGACCGGCAGGAAGACGATGACCAGAGCCGCCGCGATGGCCGCCGTCTGGGCCACCGACGGCGGCCTCGGCACGATCCAGGCGTGCGCCCTGCCCGGCCGGTACAGGAGGAGCAGGAACGGGGTGACCACGGCGATGCCGATCGCGTCGCCCAGCCAGTACTGGAAGGCCAGCATCGGCAGGTCGGCCGGGGCGAGGACGCCGTCCAGGACGAACACGCCGACGAAGGCGGGAGCGACGAGGGCGGCGCTCAGGAAGGTGACGCCGACCAGCCAGCCGACGTCGCGGACCGTGTCGAGGGCCGGATCGATCGCCACCCCGCGGCGCAGGACATGGGCGGCGGCGCCGTAGCCGGCGACGATGACCAGGTTCGAGAGCGCCAGGGACGGGAGCGAGGCGGGGTGCCCGCGCACCAGGAGATCGGCCAGGACCAGCGTGGCGTAGACGATCGGCACGCCGCGCGCCCCGGTCCACAGGAGCAGGGCCATGCAGAGCCCGGCCGGCGGATTCCAGGGGGTGATGTTCAGGCTCGGGCGGGGATGGATGAAGGTCAGCCAGTCGATGGGCAGGTAGGCCGCCAGGAAGGCGAGGGACAGCGCCACCATGCCCCAGCCCTTCGGAATGGCGGGGAACGGTGCTCCCGTTGTGCGGCTGACCGACAGGAATGGCATCAAGGCGTTCTTTCCGGCGGCTCACACGGGCGAAGCGTGGACCATACTCGGTGCCCACGCCTCGGCCAATTGCAGGGAGGGGAGCCCTCGTGCGGCGGCGCGTGTCCGGCGGCGCCGTCCCGACGCTGCGGTCCGGTCCGCCGGGCGGCTCAGCCTGCGAAGAAGGGCTGCGTGCCGTGCGCGGCGATGGCGTTCGACAGCCGCTCCAGCGCGTGGGCATAGGCGGCGGTGCGCATCGAGACGCCCTTGCCCGAACGCATGTCCCACACCCGGCGCCCCTCGGTCTCCATGATCACGCGCAGGCGTTCGTGGATCTCGCCCAGGCTCCAGGAGTACCCCTGGCGATTCTGCACCCATTCGAAGTAGGACACCGTCACGCCGCCGGCGTTCGCCAGGATGTCGGGCAGGACGATGGTGCCCGCCGCCTCGAGAATGCGGTCGGCCTCCGGGGTGATCGGGCCGTTCGCGAGCTCGAGGACGATGCGGGCCTTGATGCGGCCGGCGTTGCCCTTGTCGATCTGGTCCTCCAGGGCCGCGGGAACCAGGATCTCGCAGGGCGTGCCCAGCAGCTCGCCAGCGGTGACGGCGCGGACACCGTCCCCGGCATGGGCGGTCACCGAGCCGCCACGCTCCTTCGCCGCCAGCACCGCGTGGGGATCCAGGCCGTCCTCGCAGACGATCGCCCCGCGCGAGTCGGACAGGCCGACGATGCGGTAACCGTCGGCGTGCAGCAGACGGGCGATGTGGAAGCCGGCGTTGCCGTAGCCCTGGATGACGACGCGCTTGGCGCTGTTCGCCAGTCCCAGATCCGCGTCCAGGTGCTTGAGAAGATAGTAGCCGCCGCGGGCCGTCGCGTCGTCGCGTCCCAGGGAGCCGCCGAGCGGCAGGGGCTTGCCGGTGATGACGGCGGGGCTCGGCTGCCGGACGATCGAGCTGTACTCGTCGGCCATCCACCCCATGACCATCGCGTTGGTGTAGACGTCCGGGGCGGGGATGTCCCGGTCGGGGCCGATCATGCCGGCGAACGCCTGGACGTAGGCCCGCGACAGACGCTCCAGCTCCGACTTGGACAGGCGGTGCGGGTCCACCTTCACGGCGCCCTTGCCGCCGCCGTAGGGCAGGTTCATGACCGCGCACTTGAAGGTCATCCAGAAGGCGAGCGTGGTCACCTCCTCCATGCTGGCGCTCGGATGGAAGCGGATGCCCCCCTTCGTCGGACCGCGGGTGTCATCGTAGCGGCAGCGCCACGCCGGAAAGGAACGGCGGGAACCGTCGTCCATGCGCACCGACAGACGGACGCTCAGGGTCTCCTTGGCGTATTTCAGCTTCTCGAGAACTTCGGCATCCACCTCAACATACCGTGCCGCTTCGTCGAGGCGGCTCAACGCCCCCGTCAGCAGATCGTCCATCGTCTCGTCCCTCATGGTGTCGGTCAGGAGCGCCGAAGGCGGGTCTCAAGGGCTGCCTGGAAGGCTCCGCGTGCCGCTCCCCGGGCATACGCCGGCTGTTCTACTCAGGAAAAACCCGGATCAGAAGATCCGTAATATTACGGAAATCGGCTAATATATTGGAATATAACGGTAAATTTCTCGACGCCCGGCGCCGCGAGGAATTCCGTAATCATACGGATGGCGGGTGGCGACCTGCCTGGGCGACACTTCGCCCTGGCCTGCATCGCCCTGGCCTGCATCGCCGTTGCCGCGCAGTCGAGGACGCAATCGATGACCGAGGGAACCGACCGACCGCTGATCTGGATCGGGCGTACGGACTATGGCCGACTGCTGAGGTCCATGGAGCGGCTGGAGGCGCAGGCTCCGCACGTGTCGGCGTTTCTGTCCGGAGAGCTGGACCGGGCGATCGTGCGCATGGGCGGCCGCGTGCTGTTTCGCCGCGGCGACGACCTGCCGCTCGAATGGGGAGAGCTGGTGTACCCGGACCAGCCCCCGGGCGACGGGCGGATCACCGTCGCATCCCCTCTGGGAGCGGCCCTGCTCGGCCTGCGCGACGGCGCGCGCATGCCCTACGTCGACGCCGACGGCACCGCACGGCGGCTGTCGGTCGAGCGCGTTTTGCCGGCGTGAGCCCTCACCTTTCTTCTTTCAGGATCGAGTCATGACCACAGCGCCGCAGCGCGGCCGGTTGCCGGCCATCACCGTGACGCACAGCCTGCACGAGCGGCTGTCCGAACTCGCCTTCGCCGCGGCGGCCCGGTCGCCGGAGGTGGCGGAGTATCTGGAGCGTGAGCTGGACCGCGCCGCCGTGGTGCCGGATGGCGCCCTGCCGCCGTCGGTCGTCACCATCGGCTCGCACGTCACGTTCGTCGATTGCGACACGGCGCAGCGGCACAGCGTCACCCTGGTGTGGCCGATGCAGGAGGATGCGTCGCGCCACCGTCTGTCCGTCATGACCCCGGTGGGGGCGGCCCTGGTCGGCCTCCGCGCCGGCCAGAGCATCGGCTGGCAGAACCGCATGGGCACCTGGCGCCGTCTGGCGGTCGAGGCGGTGTCGCCGGTCGCCGCGGCAAAGGTGCGGGAACCCGGGTCGGCCGGGTCCGGCGCCGCGTCGTAACCGAGGGCACGGAGCCGTCTGGCGTGCCCGGCAGGACCGTCGCGCCGGCGCCCCCGTCGCGGGCGCCGGCGCCTCGCCGGGCGGGAGATCGGCAGGCGGCCGACCAGCACCAGAAGATCAAGACGCCGAAGACGCGCGCCGGTCGCCGCCGCTTCCGCTGGGCCCGGCCGGCGTCCGGGCGCTGAAGGCGTGGCTTCCCAACGCACCCGTGCCGAATCTCCACCTTTTCTTCCCGACCGGCGCCGGCACGGTCGAGAGCCACACCAACCTGTATACCCGCTGGTGGAAGCCCTTCATGAAGAGGGCCGGGCTGCTGCACGAAGACGGGCGCCCGCACTGCGGCCCCCACACCCGGCGCCACGCCGCGGCGTCCCTCTGGATCGAGATGGGGCTGCAGCCAAGCGCGTGCAGGCGCGCATGGGGCACGCCACGCTGCCGATGACCATGGACCTGTACGGCCACCTCTGGCGCGACCCGACGCAGATCAATACGGTGAGGGCGGCCGGACCACCCATTGGACGTCCGGCCCGACGACGACCCATCGCCTTGACCAGCACGGCCCGCCTTCACGGCGGGCCGTGTCGCATTCCAGCCCCCGAATCGCAGTCCGGCCGAGACTGCCGGTAGGGGAGAACGCCCAGCGAACCCATTGTGCCATCGTTATGCCACGGAGTGTCCGGCGGCTCACGGAAACCGTGGTGAATCAGTGCATTCGGCGGGGAGCCGCGGAAGGCGGCGCGGCGCGGCGGCCAAACAAAAAACCCGCTGATTTCTCCAAGGAAATCAGCGGGTTGATTTGGTAGCAGCGGAGGGCTACAGCCATCACAGTCCTACGATCGAGATCGCCTGCTAGGCGGCCGAAGTCCTTTCGGCAGGCAGGGTGAAGGTTGGAGCTGTCCCCCGATCAACATGACAAGGGGTTCCTGCTCAGTAGCAGTTCGACACCTCTCACTGATCATAAAAATGCGTTCGATTAGCTGAGCAAAAATGTACTGTCCGCAGCAGTGGGATGCTAGAATGATGCAATTCAATCATAAGATAGAGAACCGCCATGGGCGAGGCAAAACGCAGAAGGGCTGCAGCCAGCGAACAAGGCGAGGAAGTTCTTTCGATCGGCGATCGCGGGCTCGTGATAAGTTGCCCGATGGTAATCGATGGAAGGGCGCTTAGCATAAGAACTACAGCATTAGATCCACAAGAACTTCGCGTCTCTCTACTGTTTTGGGATCGGCTAGCGTGGCCGCAGTCGAATGTAATGTCGATAAGTGGCGACGGTAACGCGAAATTTCTAGAGAGCGCAAATGTTCTGATCAGGCCGAAGGTTCATATCCGGTTCGAGGGGGACTTGGCAGAAGCAGTGGGGCAGGCGCACATTCAAGCATACTCTAATCTGGAAAAGGCCACGCCAGGAGGATGGGCATTAGCTCAGGGCGTGAACTCTATTCTGCAGTCGAGCCTTAATTTTCAGGAAGGGAGAGGGATGCTTGTGGAGTTGCTGCGGGCAATACCGGTGCCCGACAAAGATGTTCCTCTAGAAGAAATCCTCGAATTTAAGAGAAATCGGCGCTCTGAACTCCTGGCTCTAAGAGATACGATAGACGGGTTCTATTCTAGGATAGTTTCATCTGAAGATAAAGATTTCGAGCTTCAGAGGACAATAGGAAAAATTGATGCCGCATGTGCAGACCTGCTAAAGGTGGCGAAAGAGTCTCGACTGTCATTTAGGCTGTCGAGCCTAAATGCGTCTTTTGAGACAACTCTTTTTGGCCCAATTGGGGCGGCAATCAGCGGAGCGGCGGTCGGGGAATGGATGAAGGGCTCTGCGTTAGAGCAAGCGATTTCTGGAAGCATTGTCGCGCAAGTTCCGCTTCCGATTTCGTTGGCAGTGCTAGGAGTTGCAACTAGTAGTATCAAAATAAGTAGAGATATCGGGCAGGGACGGAAGCATATTAAAAATAACCCTTATAGATACGTATACTCATTCCATAAGGAAGTATTTTAGATAGTATATAAGGAAGATATATCTGAAAAATAAGCAGTAATGGTTTGTGAGCGTGATGAGTTACTGCGATTTTTCATGATCTAAAACTGCTATAGAGGGTGCTATGAGAAAGGATAAAGATGTCCTGCTGTCGGCAGAGAAATTGATGGACTGGATTGCTGTATTAGCAATTTTTTACATGATATTGTCATCTCTTGTGTTTGGGCTTCTTGGAAAGCCTGCAGAAATGGGCATAGCGGTTGCCGCCGGAGGTTTAGCGTGCGCGTTCGCTAATTTACGGCACTTTGAGAGCTTTAAAGGAGCCGGATTTTCTGGACAACTACGCCGAAAGGTGGATCAGCATGCTGTTCAGTTGGAGCATCTGACCCGGCTCGCAATCGCGCTTGGTCGCCCAGTTCTTGGAATAATGAAAGGCGGTGGCCGTTGGGGCGGGTTGGGCCGCGATCGGATGGTGGAGATGCACGATTACATTAACAAGGAACTGATAAAATTAGGATTGTCCGAAAAGGATATGTCGACGGTGAACGAATTTTGGAATTGGTATGAAGCGTTTGACCTTATAGCAGATATTCTTGCGCATCAACCAGAGTCCGTTCGGCAGGAGGATATTGCGGCGATTAATGACGAGAAGCGACTTATACTGGACTATACAAATAATAAGATACCGTCATATGACGAAGCAAAAAAGTTCTTGGAGAGATGGTTTTCTAAAGAAGCTGATTATGAAATATTAACGAAGCGACTCGATGAGTACAAAGTTTCACTGCTTAAGTACGAAGCCGCTCGGCGCGCGCAGGGTCTGCCCTCTGTGGACGGGATTTCATAACCACCTGCAAAATGTTTAGTTGGCAAAAAAGCCTGCATCGGAGTCGCATAGAGTTAGGAAATGCGATTGTAGAGCACCTGGCGGTTTGTCTGAACCGCCAGGAGTTTCCCGTTCCAAGGCAATGCTGACCTAATCGGCCCCCATCCGCTCCCGCTGCACCAGCAGTGCGTAGAGCTGGTGCAGCGCCTGGTTGAGCTGCTGGACGTCCGCCGGCTTGACCTGGTCACGTTGCAGGACGTCGATTCGCTCATGGACGGTAATTGCTCACGGGGTTGGCGAAAAGGGTTGCCGCGGGGCTCGGAATATGAGTCAACGTGTGGATGGAGAAGCCGC
>NZ_JBPJSP010000050.1:0-24359 GCF_051225715.1 Azospirillum sp. ST 5-10 | reverse complement strand
CGCACCTACGAGGCCATGCTCCACATCGTGTGTGCCGTCACCGTCTGGGAGTTCGTCGCCCTACTGGAATAGGCTCTTAGGGATCGCCGGCCGCCGGCGTAAGCGCCGCCGCCGCAGCCGTCGCCCCAATTCCTTTTGACAAGCGGCTCCGGCCATGGCAAAGGGCCGGCCTTGACCTATTCTACGGGAATGTACGGAGGAGTACGCGTGGCGAAACCGGAATGGGGCGTCAAGCGCATCTGCCCGAACTGCGGCGCGCGCTACTACGACATGCGCAAGGATCCGCCCGTCTGTCCGACCTGCGGCACCACCTTCGACCCCGAGGCCCTCCTGAAGTCCCGCCGCGCCCGCCCGGCGCCGGTCGAGGAGGTCAAGGCGAAGCCGAAGTCGGTGGAGGACGAGGATCTCGACACCGAGGCCGGGGAGACCGAGAAGGACCTCGAGGAGACGGACGACGACGTCTCGGTCGAGGACATCGAGGAGGGCGGCGAGGAGACGCCCGACGACGAGGACGACGTGCTCATCGAGGACACCTCGGAGCTCGGCGAGGACGACGTCGACGAGGTGGTCGACGTCGAGGGCGAGGACGAGGACGAGCGCTGATCCGCGCCCGCCGCGGGGCGCGGAAAGGGCGGGGAGAAATGTGGAGCGGGGGCGAATTTTTCGCTTGCACGGCGGGCCCGACCTGACCAATATCCCGCTCCACCGACGCCGCCGGAAACGGCGGCTTCCCAGGGTTTCGGGGCCATAGCTCAGCTGGGAGAGCGCTACAATGGCATTGTAGAGGTCAGGAGTTCGATCCTCCTTGGCTCCACCAAAACAGGAAAGGGCCCGGTCCAGGCACGGACCGGGCCCTTTTTGCTGCCGGCGGCCGCTCACGTCGGGTCGCCCCGCGCCCTTTCCGCCTCGATCTCGTTGAGGACCGTCTCCGGGGCGACGTCCTGGGTGATCTCCCCCAGCTCGGCTTCGACCTCCGAATGGACGTCCAGCCGGTCGGCGATGGCCGACACCAGGGCGACCAGCTTGGTGACCTCGTGCTCGGCCAGCAGGCTGATCTGCAGATCGAGGTCGGCCCGCTTGTCGGCGGCCCGGGCCATGCGGTTCTGGCTGATCAGGACGAAGGTGGAGAGGAAGATGGCCTCCACCGAGGCCATCATCGCCAGCACGACGAAGGAGGGGTCCCAGCGCGGCACGGCGGGGAGCCAGCCGAGGTTGGCGAGGATCCATGCGCCGAAGAACGCCAGGTGCAGATAGACGAAGCGCATGCTGCCGGTGAACCGGGTGATCGCCCCGGCCAACCGCTCCTCGAGGCTCGCGGCGTGCTCGTCCTGCTGGCGCCGGCGCCGCAACGCCGCGATGTTGCGCTCCAGCACCGGGCTGAGGCCGGGCGGTTGCGGCGGCGGATAGATCGGTCCGGTGCCGCCGCCCGCCGCCTCGCCCCTCGCCGAGCGCCGTTCCTCCATCATCCCGTCTCCCCCCGGACTTCCAGGCGGCGGCCGCCGCCATCCAGGCTCAAAGAACCGGGCCGGGGAAACCGGGTTCCGCGCGCCGGTCGGCGTCGCGTCCGCCGCATGGCGGGCGCGGCGGGAGCGACGCCCTCCTCCGTCCGCCGCCGTCAGGTCCGGCGGATCCGGACCACGCCGGCCAGCCGGGCGCGCGCCGACACGACGCCGGCGGGCACCAGCGCGTTCGCGATCTGGACGGCGACCAGGGCCCGCTCGCCGAACGCGCCGGCGATGTGGGCGAGCAGCGACCCCATCAGCACGAGGTGCGCGAGCACGCCGCCGAGCGCGATGGCGGCCGCGTCGCCACGGCCGATGGCCCCGGTCCGCAGGCCCGCCGACAGGGCCCAGAGGCTGGCCGGCAGCAGCAGGACCGCCGCCGTCAGCAGCCCGGCCCCGTAGGCGCCGCCATGGCGCGCGGCGTCGCCGAGGTGGACCAGCGCGTTGACCAGGGGGATGCCGTAGGCGCTCAGCGCCAGCGCCGGCCGCCCCGGGCCCGCCGCCACCGACAGCGCGGCGGCGCCCCACACGGTGCCGACGTTGACGGCGGTGATGAAGGGGACGGGCACCGGACAGGCGGCGGCGTCGGGGAACCCCAGCGACGCGCACAGCGCGCCGCGGAACGCGTAGGGGACGCCGTGGAGGTCGATGCCGTGCTCCTCGACCTGGTGGAGCAGGTAGACCGGAGCGCCCAGCGCGGCGAGCCAGCCGACGTCGAACCAGGGCGAACCGGGGCCGGGCGACCGCCGCACCCGCGTGCCGAACAGCAGCCCCAGCGCGACGACCGCCGCCGCCGCCCCGAGCCACGGCCAGTTCCAGGCAAACCAGCTCACCGCCACCCCCGTTCCACCCCCGTTCGGCCGCCGCCGGAGCGGCCGGCCGAGGGTCCCACGACCTCCGGCGTGTCGGCAAGGGGCAGACGGGCTCAGCAGACGAGGGCGCGCCGCGTCCGCTCCCGCACCGCCCGCAGGTCGATGCCCAGCGCCTTGGCGCGCGAGGTGACGGTGGTCGGCGGAAGGCCCAGCAGCGCCGCGGCGCCGCCGGCGCCGGAGACCTTGCCGCCGGCCGCCTCCAGCGCCGCCAGCAGGTTGGCGCGCTCGCGGGCGCGGCGGTCCCGTTCGGTCTCGATGGCGAGAAGCGCCGCCCCGCTCGGCTCCGGGGCGGGAGCCGCCTCCGCCCCGGGCTCCGGCAGGTCGAGCGCGATGCGCCCGCTCTGCGCCAGGATGGCGGCGCGCTCCATCACGTTCTGCAGCTCGCGCACGTTGCCCGGCCAGGGATAGGCCAGCAGCTTGCGCACGTCCCCCTCGGTCAGGGTCAGCGCGCCGGCCCCACCCTTGCGGGCGGCGTCGCGCAGGAAGTGGGCGGCCAGCAGCGGGATGTCCTCGGGCCGCTCGCGCAGGGCCGGCGTCTCGATGGGGAAGACGTCGAGGCGGAAATAGAGGTCGCGGCGGAAACGGCCGCGCTCCACCTCGGCGCGCAGGTCGCGGTTGGTGGCGGCGACGATGCGCACGTCGACCTTGCGGGTGCGCTCGTCGCCGACCCGCTCGAACTGGCTGTCCTGCAGGACGCGCAGCAGCTTGCCCTGGAGGTCGAGCGGGATCTCGCCCACCTCGTCGAGGAACAGGGTGCCGCCGTCGGCCAGCTCGAAGCGGCCGACGCGGTCGCGCAGCGCCCCGGTGAAGGCGCCGCGGGCGTGGCCGAAGAACTCGCTCTCGAACAGCTCGCGCGGGATGGCGGCGCAGTTCACCCGGATCAGCGGCCGGCCGGAGCGGCGGCTCGCCTCGTGGATGGCGCGGGCCACCAGCTCCTTGCCGGTGCCGGACTCGCCGGTGATCAGCACCGAGGCGTCGGTCGGCCCCACCAGCTCCACCTGCTGCAGGATCTTCTGGACCGCCGCGCTGCGGCCGATGATGCCGCGATGGTTGCCGGAGATGCGGATCTCCTCCTGCAGGTAGGCGTTCTCCAGCTCCAGCCGTTCGCGCAGGCGGTCCACCTCGGCGAGCGCCGCGCGCAGCCGCGCGTCGGCCTCGTGGCGCTGGGAGACGTCGCGGAAGACGACCACGGCGCCGACCACGGTGCCGCCGACGCGGATCGGCGTCGAGGTGTACTCCACCCAGATCGGCTTGCCGTCGCGCCGCCAGAACACCTCGTCCGACACCCGGTGCACCTGGCCGTCGCGGAAGGCGGCGTAGATCGGGCACTCGTGGGCGGGATAGAGCGTGCCGTCGGCGCGGTGATGGTGCATGACCGAATGGATGTCGCGGCCCAGCAGCTGCTCGGCCGGCCAGCCGAGGATGCGTTCGGCGGCCGGATTGACGAAGGTCGCCTTGCCCTCGGCGTTGACGCCGTAGATCCCCTCCCCCGCCGCCTGCAGGATCAGGTGGTTCTCCCGCTCGATCTCCTGGAACACCCGCTCGACGCGGCGCCACTCGCTGATGCCGTCGCGCAGGTACAGCTCGCCCTCCTCGTCGATGTCGCGGCGGCGGCGGGCGTCCAGGTCGTAGAGCGTCAGCAGCATGGCGTCGCCGCCGGGCAGCAGGGTGCCGGCGTACTCCAGCCGCAGCTGCCGCCCGCCGGCGTGGCGGGCGGTCAGCGAGCGGGTCCACCACGCCCCCTTGGCGATCACCGCCTCGGTGAACACCAGCAGGGCGGGTTCCTGCCCGCGGTGCAGCTGCGTCACCACCATGCCGCACAGGAGGTCGCGGTCGTAGCCGAGGAGGTGGCAGGCCGCGGCGTTGGCGTCGCGGACGCGTCCCGTCGCGAACTCCACCACCAGGGCGGCGTCCACCCCGTAGCGGAACTCCCGCCCGCCGACCGCATCGACCGCACCGCCGTCCATGTTCATCTCACGAAGAGGTCCATCTCACGAAAATTCGCGATTCCGGTCACGATAGTTCGTCAATCACGATATCTCGTCAAGCCGGTCGTGCCACCCCTCGCGGCTGCGAACGGCGCGGTCCGCCGCCGTCGCCGCCCTACCCCCTCCTGGCACGCCGCTTGCTCTTCCGGCTTCAGCCGCACGCGACCACCCCTGCCGCTCCCAGGAGAAGGAAGAGACGATGGCCACCTTTGACGATCCGTTCGACCAGGCGCGCCCCCTGACCCGCACCGGCTGCTCGTGCGGGCGCCACGCGTCGGAGGCGGAGCACGACGCGGCGCTGCGCGGCGACGACGCCCGCCTGACCCGCGTCGTCGAGGGCGCCGTCATGCGCGCCCTGTTCCCCAACGACGCGACGCGGCGGGCCTTCCTGCGCGCGGTCGGCACCTCGACGGCCGCCGCCGCGGTCGCCTCGGTGCTGCCCATGGGCATGATCGCCGACGCCTTCGCCGCGACCGGGCCGCTGGAGAAGACGGACCTGAAGGTCGGCTTCATCCCGATCACCTGCGCCACGCCGATCATCATGGCCCACCCCATGGGCTTCTACGCCAAGCAGAAGCTGAACGTCGAGGTGGTCAAGACGGCGGGCTGGGCGGTGGTCCGCGACAAGACGCTGAACGGCGAGTACGACGCCGCCCACATGCTGTCGCCGATGCCGCTGGCGATCACCCTGGGGGCCGGCTCCAACCCCATCCCCTACACCATGCCGGCGGTGGAGAACGTCAACGGCCAGGCCATCACCCTGGCGATGAAGCACAAGGACAAGCGCGATCCCAAGCAGTGGAAGGGCTTCAAGTTCGCGGTGCCGTTCGACTATTCCATGCACAACTACCTGCTGCGCTACTATCTGGCCGAGGCCGGGCTCGATCCCGACACCGACGTCCAGATCCGCGCCGTGCCGCCGCCGGAGATGGTCGCCAACCTGCGCGCCGACAACCTCGACGGCTTCCTCGCCCCCGACCCGGTGAACCAGCGCGCGGTCTACGACGGCGTCGGCTTCATCCACGTCCTCTCCAAGGAGATCTGGGACCGCCATCCCTGCTGCGCCTTCGCCGCCTCGGAAAAGTTCGTGACGGAGATGCCCAACACCTACGCCGCGCTGATGCGCGCCATCATGGAGTCGACGGCCTACGCCACCAAGCCGGAGAACCGCAAGGAGATCGCCGCCGCCATCGCCCCGGCCAACTACCTGAACCAGCCGGTGACGGTGGTCGAGCAGGTGCTGACCGGCACCTTCGCCGACGGGCTGGGCAACGTGAGGAAGGTGCCCGACCGCATCGACTTCGACCCGTTCCCCTGGGAGAGCTTCGCCGTGTGGATCCTCACCCAGATGAAGCGCTGGGGCCAGATCAAGGGCGAGGTCGACTACGCCGGCCTGGCGAAGAAGGTCTATCTCGCCACCGACGCCGCCCGCCTGATGAAGGACGCCGGCCTCGCCCCGCCGCAGGCGACGAGCAAGAGCTTCTCGGTGATGGGCAAGCCGTTCGACCCGGCCGACCCCGAGGGCTACGTCCAGTCCTTCGCCATCAAGCGCGCCGGCTGACGGGAGGAGAGAGCATGACGGGTTCCCTGACCCTGCGCGCCGGCGTCCTGTCCGTCCTCATCCTCGCCGCCTTCCTCCTGGCCTGGCACCTGGCGACCCGCGGCAGCGGTGTGGCCGCCGACATGGACCCGGAGTACGCGGCGCTGATGGGGGCGGCGGCGACCCAGGGGGCCTCGGCGATGCCGGGGCCGCTGGAGGTCGGCGCCACCCTGTGGAAGCACATCCGCGACCCCTTCTACGTCAACGGCACCAACGACATGGGAGTGGGCATCCAGATCGCCTACTCGATCGGCCGGGTGGCGATCGGCTACCTGCTGGCGGTGCTGGTGGCGGTGCCCGCGGGCTTCCTCATCGGCATGTCGCCGCTGATGTCGCGCGCACTCGACCCCTTCATCCAGGTGATGAAGCCGATCTCGCCGCTCGCCTGGATGCCGCTCGCCCTCTACACCATCAAGGACAGCGGGCTGTCGGCGATCTTCGTCATCTTCATCTGCTCGCTGTGGCCGATGCTGGTCAACACCGCCTTCGGCGTCGCCAGCGTGCGCAAGGAGTGGCTGAACGTCGCCCGCACCCTGGAGGTCGGCACGCTCCGCCGCGCCTTCCTGGTGATCCTGCCGGCCGCCGCGCCGACCATCCTGACCGGCATGCGCATCTCCATCGGCATCGCCTGGCTGGTCATCGTCGCCGCCGAGATGCTCGTCGGCGGCACCGGCATCGGCTACTTCGTGTGGAACGAGTGGAACAACCTGTCGATCACCAACGTGATCACGGCGATCCTGGCGATCGGCGTGATCGGCATGATCCTCGACCAGATGCTGGCGCGTCTGGCCCGCCTCGTGACCTTCCCGGAGTGACGGCGATGACCGAGAAGAGCCTCATCTCGGTGGAGGGCATCGCGCGGCGCTACCCGGCGCCGGGCGGCGGCCGGACCACCATCTTCGAGAACCTCTGGCTGCCCGTGCGCAAGGGCGAGTTCGTCTGCGTGATCGGCCATTCCGGCTGCGGCAAGACGACGGTGCTCAACATCCTCGCCGGGCTCGACGCCCCCAGCGAGGGCACGGTCATCGTCGACGGCCAGGAGATCGCCGGCCCCAGCCTCGACCGCGCCGTCATCTTCCAGAGCCACGCCCTGCTGCCCTGGCGCAGCGTGCTGGGCAACGTCACCTTCGCCGTCCGCTCGCGCTGGCCCGGCAAGCCGCGGGACTGGGTGGAGGCGCAGGCCCGCCGCTTCATCGCCCTGGTCGGCCTGGCCGGGTCGGAGCGCAAGCGTCCGGCGGAACTGTCGGGCGGCATGAAGCAGAGGGTCGGCATCGCCCGCGCCCTCGCCATCGAGCCCAAGATCCTGCTGATGGACGAGCCGTTCTCCGCCCTCGACGCGCTGACCCGCGGCACCTTGCAGGACGAGGTGCGGCGCATCTGCCTCGACACCGGGCAGACCACCTTCATGATCACCCACGACGTCGACGAGGCCATGTACCTGGCCGACCGCATCGTGCTGATGACCAACGGGCCGCAGGCCTGCGTCGCCGAGATCGTCGACAACCCGCTGCCGCGCGAGCGCGACCGCACCGACCTGCACCGCCACCCCCACTACTACACGCTGCGCAACCACCTGCTGGACTTCCTGGTGACGCGCAGCCGCACCTTCCGCGACGCCCCGCCGCCCGGCTACGACCCGCGCCACCCCCCGGTGGTCCGGCCGGGCGCGGTGCCCCAGCCGGTGCCGGCGGCCGACGCCGCCGACGCCGTCCCCCTCCCCCAGCTTGCCAACCGGAGACTGCCATGAAGCGCGACGACCTGACCGAAAAGATCCTCGACGTGAAGCGCGAGAAGGGTCTGACCTGGGGCGACATCGCCGAGGCGATCGGCGGCTATTCGCCGATCTTCATCACCGCCGCCCTGATGGGCCAGATGAAGCTGCCCAGGCCGCAGGCGGAAAAGGCGGCCGCCCTGTTCGGCCTGACCGAGGCCGAGACCAGGCTGCTCAACGAGGTGCCCTACCGCGGCTCGCTGCCCTCGCTGCCGCCGACCGACCCGCTGATCTACCGCCTCTATGAGGTGGTGCAGGTCTACGGCACCACCATGAAGGAGCTGATCCAGGAGGAGTTCGGCGACGGCATCATGTCGGCCATCGACTTCGACATGGAGATGGAGCGCCTGCCGAACCCCAAGGGCGACCGGGTGAAGCTGACGCTGACCGGCAAGTTCCTGCCCTACAAGTACTACGGCGCCGAGGAGGGGCTCCCCGAGTACGGCTTCGGCCGTCCCTGAGGCCGACCGCGCGCATCGCGCCCCCTCCCGACCGCCCTCCGCCCGCGCGGGGGGAGGACCGGGCGGGGGCCCGGCGCGACCCCACCCCCTTCCCCGGGAGACCGCTCATGACCGCCACGGCGACCTCCGACGACTTGCGCCGGCGCTGCACGCAGCTCGGCGTGCGGCTCGGCGCCCTGGCGACGGCTCTGATCGACGAGGAGCGCGTGCTGGAGGCGACCGACGCCCGCAAGGCGCTGCTCGCCGACTTCGCCGATTTCCGCGCGCCCATGGGGCTGGCCATGGGGCACCTGCGCGGCCATCTCGCGACCGGCCAGCCGGAGCTGCGGCAGGCGTTCGACGCCGCCTACGGCAAGGCCGGCGCGGCCTTGCGGCGGATCGCCGGCAACGCCGCCCTGCTCACCGCCACGCAGGCGCTGGTGGTGGAGACCGTCTCCGGCCTGGCGGCCGAACTGGACGGCGTGGTGGCGGCGCTGCTGGCCGACGCCGCGGCGCGCCCGCCCGCCGCCCGCCGCCACGCCACCACGTCCGCCGGCGAGGCCTGCGCCGCCCTGTCGAACCGGCTGACCGGGGCGCTCACCGTGATGCTCGACGCCGAGCGCGCCCTGCCGGCGACCCCCGAGCGCAAGGAGCTGCTGGCGCAGATCGTCGACGTGCGCGGGCCCATCGGCATCGCCTCGTCGCACCTGCGCGACTACCTGCTGGACGGCGCCCCGGCCAGCCGCCGCCTGTTCGCCCAGTTCCGCGACCGCGCCGCCGCCGCCATGGCCGGCCTCGAGGCCATGCAGCCGCGGATGTCGGACGGCCAGCGCACGGCGTTCGCCGAGGCTGAGGCCGCCTGGCGCGAGTACGGCCCGGCCGCCGCCGCCGCCATGGCCGTCTGGGACGCCGCCGCGGCCGCCGCCGCGGATGCCGGAACGGCCCTCGACCGCGCGGTGACGGCCGCCGGCGCCCTCGCCGTCGCCGCGCCGGGCCTGCTGGCGCTGGCCGGCCTCCCGGCCGGCGGCACCGCCGCCGCGGCACTCTGCCAGCTGGCCGGGCTGGCGGCGCTGGGCTGCTGGTGCGTCCGCCGCCGCGGCCGGCCGCTGGCCGCCGCGGCCGCCGCCCTCGACGCGCTGGCCCGTGGCGACGCCCCGCCCCCGCCGCCGGCCGGGCGGCTGGGCTGGTCGGTCGAGCGCCTGCGCCTCACCGTCGCCGACCTGTCCGGCGAGCTGGCCGCCACGGTGGACGACCACCGCCGCCAGGCGGTCGAGCGCCGGCAGGCGATGCTGCGCCTCAGCGAGGCCTTCTCCCACCGCATGTCGGAGGCGATCGCCGCCGTCGAAGCCGACGTCGCCACCCTGTTCGACCAGGTGCGGACGATCCGCACCCTGGCCGCCGCCATCGAGGACGAGGCGGGCGCCATCGACAGCGCCAGCGGCACGGCGACCGCCAACCTCGCCGCCGTCACCGCCGCGGTGCACGAGACCTCGGCCACCGCCGGCGAGATCCGCCAGCAGGTGGGCCGCTCCATCGCCATCCAGCGGACGGCCTCGGAATCGGTGCAGGTCGCCGCCGGCACGGCGCGCGCGCTGGAGGAGGCGACCGGCCAGATCGACGCCGTGGTCGGCATGATCGAGCGGGTCGCCACCGAGATCCAGGTGCTGGCGCTGAACGCCACCATCGAGGCGGCGCGGGCCGGCGAGGCCGGGCGCGGCTTCTCCGTGGTCGCCGGCGAGGTGAAGACGCTGGCGCAGCGGACGATGCAGATGACCGGCGACATCCGCGACCTGGTCGCGGCGGTGCAGGCGGGATCGTCGCGCACCGCCGCCGTGGTGGCCGAGTTCCAGCGCGTGGTCGACGACGCCGACGCGGTCGCCGGGGTGATCGGCGCGGCGACGGCGCAGCAGGCCGACGCCACCGAGGACATCGCCCGGGCGACGACCGGCGCCAACGACCAGGTGGCCGGCGTGGTCGCCGCCATCCGCACCTTCCGCTCCGGCGTCGACCGCGCGCAGGACGCGGCCGGGCTGCTGGAGGCGCTGGCCAGCGGCCTGGCCGAACGCGCCCGCCACCTGCACGAGCAGTCGGACCGCTTCGTCGCCGGCGTGCGCGCCAGCTGACGGGCGGTGCGGAACGGCGCATTTTTCCGCTTGCGCCGTTCCGCGAAACTCCCTAAATAAGCGCTCCCGGACGGCACCCCAGGCCGCCGGACGGATTTCGGGGCCATAGCTCAGCTGGGAGAGCGCTACAATGGCATTGTAGAGGTCAGGAGTTCGATCCTCCTTGGCTCCACCAAACAAGACGAGGGCTCGGCGAGCGATCGCCGGGCCCTTGTCGCGTTCCAGTACCGGACCCGCGCGCTTCTTGCGCCTTCGCAGCGGCACCTCGCGGCCGACGGCGACCGAAGCGGCGCTCCGCGGCGGGGCGGGTCCATCGCCGCCGCCCGTGCTTTCCCGGGGGATCCGGTGTATTGGTGGGCGAACGCCCGCCGGAGCGCACCCATGGACGATGGCTTGGCCGCCGTGACGGAGGATCTGCTGGAGATGGCCGACCGCACGGTGCGGACGGTCGCCGCCGCTCATGGGCTGGACCTCTCCGCCGGCCGCCGGCCGGACACGGTCGATCTGGGCGCGGTGCGCCACCACGGCGACGCCGACTTCGTGTGCTGGGCCCACCGGGAGCTGCTGGGCCGTGCGCCGGACGTCGACGTCTTCCGCGACGCCGTGCGCGCCTTGAAGGGCGGGCGGGCCTCGCGCCACGACGTGGTGCGCGCGCTGGCGCGCCGGGCCGGGCTGACGGACATCCACGTCATTCCGGAGGACGAAGGGCCCGCCACCGCGGCGGACGGCGACGCCGAGCGGGAGGTGTACGCGCTGGCCGACTTCGAGGCGGACAGCGTGGAGGCGTTCGTCGACGGCGCCTACCGGAAGATCCTGAAGCGCGCGCCCGACCCTTCCGGCTTCGAGAACTACCGCGCCCAGCTCGCCGGGGCGACCCTGACGCGGCAGCAGATGATCGACGCCCTGCTGAATTCCGACGAGCACCGCAGCAGCGGCCGCGCCATCGTCGTGCTGGGCCGGGACGCGCCGGACGCCGTGCTGAAGGCGGTGCTCGAGCGGGTGTCCGTCCTGGCGCGGGAGGTCGAGCGGCTGGAGTACGAACTGGCCAGGATCAGGTTCTTCGGGCCCGACCAACGCCGATGACGCGGCTTCTCGTCCTGAACTTCTTCCCCGCCTTCGTCCCGCCGTCGAGCGGCGGGGAGCTGCGCTGCCATCATCTCTACCGGCGTCTCAGCGCGACGTTCGACGTCACGATGGTGGCGTGGACCCATCCGGACCGGCCGGAGGAGGTCGTCCACTTCGGCGAGACCCTGCGGGAGCACCGCATCCCCAAGGGCGATGCGTTCGAGCGCGCCCTGCGGGCGCTGCACGACCGCGGCGTGGCCGGCGAGCTGGCCGGCGTGGCCTGCGCCCTGGCGGGCCGCGAGGCCACCCGCTACCACGAGGTCGTCCGCTCCCTGCTGCCCGCCGTGGACGCGGTGGTCCACGAGTTCCCCTACACCCTGCCCTACGACACCGCCTTCGGGCGCGACGGCATCGCCCGCTTCTACAACAGCCACAACGTCGAAGCGGAGATGGCGCGCGCGCTGTTCGCCGGCGGGGCGGCGGCGGAGCTGCGGGCGCTGGTCGCCCGCCTGGAACGGCGGCTGGTGGCGGGGGCCCGCCGGGTCTTCGCGACCGGCGAGGCCGACGCCCTGGCCTTCCGTGTACTCGCCGGCGCACCGGCCTCCCGGCTGCGGCTCGCCCGCAACGGGTTCGACGAGGAGACCCTCGCGCCGCGCCCGGACGCTCCTGCCGCCGGCCGGCCCGCCGCGCTGTTCCTGGGATCGCGGCACCCGCCCAACGTGGAAGGGGCGCGCTTCATCGCCTCGGACCTCGCCCCCGCCCTGCCCGCGCTGGACTTCCTGATCGCCGGGGACGTGTGCCGGTCGCTCGGCCGGGTGCCCGGCAACGTGCGGCTGCTGGGCGCCGTGGACGAGGAGACCAAGCGGCGCCTGTTCGCCGAGGCGACGCTGTTCGTCAATCCCGTCTTCCGCGGCAGCGGCACCAGCCTCAAGATGGTGGAGGCGATGGCCGCCGGCCTGCCCATCGTCTCCACCGCCCGGGGCGCGCGGGGGCTCGACCTGCCGGACGGCGTGTACGCGCCGGCGGAGGCCGCGACCTTCGCCGCGGTGACGGCGATGCTGGCGGCCGAGCCGGAGCGGCGCCGGCGGCTGGGGGCAGCGGCGCGGCGGGCCGCCGCAGCCCGTTTCGGCTGGACCGCCATCGCCGCATCCGTGGCCGCCGAGATCGCGGCCGCGCTGGCCGGGGGGGACGCCGACGCGGGTCCTCCGGACAAGCCCCGCCTGCTGGTGGTCAACGACTATTCCGTGCGCGCGCCGGTGTCGGGCGGCGCCCGGCGCGTCGCCGCCCTGACGGCGCGGCTCGCCGCCACCTGGGACGTCCGGCTGCTGTGCCTCCACGACGGCGTCGAGCCGGAGATCGAGCGGCTGGCGCCCGACCTGCACGAGGTCCGCATCCCCAGGACCGGCCCTCAGGCGTCGTTCGCGACCGCCGTCAACGCCGTCAACGCCGTGCCCGTCGACGACATCGCCGCCGCCCTGTTCGCCCCCGCCAACCCCGCGCTGGTCGAGACGTTCGGCCGCCTCGCCGCCGATTCCGACGTCGTCGTCCTGTCCCACCCGTACCTGGCGCCGCTGCTGGAGACCACCGGCCGCATCCGCCCCGTCGTCTACGAGGCCCACAACGTCGAGGCGCACCTGAAGGCGGAGCTGCTGCGCGGCCACAGCGACGGTGCCGCCCTGACCGCGTTCGTCGCGGCGCTCGAACGGTTCGCCGTGACCCATGCCGACGCGGTCATCGCGGTCGCCGAGGAGGATCGCCAGGCCTTCCTCGCCGCCGGCGGGGGGACGCCCGTCGCGGTGGTCGCCAACGGAACCGACCTGCCGGCGGCGGCGCTGCTGCGCACCGCCGCCCGGCGCCGCCACGCCGGCCGTCCCGTCGCCGTCTTCGTCGGCAGCGCCCACCCGCCCAACGTCGAGGCCGCCCGCTTCCTGTGCGAGGTGGTGGCACCGGCGCTGCCGGAGGTGGAGTTCCGCCTGATCGGATCGGTCGGCGACGCTCTCGCCGACATTCCCCTTCCGCCCAACCTGCGCCGCCTCGGCGTCGTGCCGGACCGACGCCGGCGCGACCTGCTGCTGGAAGCGACGGTGGCGCTCAATCCGGTGACCGGCGGCGGCGGCTCGAACCTCAAGCTGGCGGACTACTTCGCGCACGGCCTGCCCACCCTGTCGACGCCGGAGGGCGCGCGCGGCTTCGCCGTCGTCGGCGGCCGCGAGCTGATGGTCGCCGGGCGGCCGGAGTTCGCGACGGCGCTCGCCGCCCTGCTGGCGGACGACGGAATGCGGATGGCGCTGGGGCGGGCCGCCCGCGCCTTCGCGGCGCGCCGGCTGGACTGGGCGGCGCTCGCCGAAGCGTACGACGCCGTGCTGCGCGCCCGGACGCCGCAATGGTCGCCGCGGCGGCCGCTGCGGCTGCTCGTCGTCGCCGGCCGCTACGGCGAGCCGCCGCCCGGCGAGGCGGAGGAGTCCCTGGCCCGGCTGCTCGGCGCGCTCGCGGACGGGCACGACGTCCGCATCGATCTGTTCGCCCTCGCCGACACCGCGGCGGGCACCGCCCACCCGGCCGGGCTGGTCGCCCCGTTCGCCGACGACATCCGCCTGTTCACGACAGACCAACGCGCCGGCGACGCACGGGAGCGGCAGGACGTCGGCGACGCCGAGGGCATCGCCCTGGCCCGCCGGCTGCAACCGCTGCTCGACCGCACCTGCCTGATGGGCGGCTGGGAACCGGTGGACGGCGAAGGCGGCGTGGCGCGCCGCCGGTCCGGCGCCGAGGCGGAGCTGTTCGTCGCCGCCGGGACCGTCGCCGTCCGCCTCTTCGGCCACGGCCCCGTCGACGGCGGCCCCGTACGCATCGCCGTGGACGGCGAAGCGTACGGGGCGGGGACGCTCGCCGAGGGGACCGCCCTGCGGATCGACCTCGATCCGGCCCGGCCGCACCGGGTCACCCTCCGCGTGGCGACGCCGGCGCGGGAGGACGGCGGACCGCGCCGGCCGGGGATGCGGCTCCGCGGCCTGGAGGTCGCCCAAGCGGCGACGCCGGGCTGGGTGGACGTCCCGCTGTCCCACGACTACGAACGGCTCTGCCGCGCGGGCCACCGGTCCGCCTGGATCGCCGCCCTGCGGGCGCAGGCGGCGGCCCGTCCGCCGGCAACCGACCGTCTCGTCCAGCGGCTGGACCCCGGTTCCCGGACGCTGCTGGCGGCCCTGGAGGACACGGCGGCGGACCACGACCTCGTGCTGCTGCACGGGCTGCCGGTCGCCCTGGCCGACGGCGCCGCGGCGCTGCTGCGCGGCCGGGGGATGCCGTACGCCGTGTTCCCGCGGGGTGATCTGGAGGACCGCCCGGCCCACCGGCGGGCGCACTACGACGCGCTGCGCGGTGCCGCGTGCGTGTTCGCCTCCTCGGAGGCGGTGTGCCGCCTGCTCCTCGATCCGCTGGGCGCCGTCGGCGTGCGGTTGCCCGGCGCCGGCGTGCGCCTCGCCGAGTTCGCCGACCGGATCGCCGCGCAGCGGCGCTTTCGCCGGTTCCACGGCAGCGACGTTCCCTATTTCCTGGTCATCGACCGCGGCGACGGAGCCGCCGGCACGGCGCTCGCGGTGGCGGCGCTGCGGCGCCTGAAGGGCGTCGAGCTGGTGCTCGTCGCTGCCGATGCGGACGGTCCCGCCGCCGGCGGGGCGCCGGTGATCCGCTACGGCCGTCTCGACGGCGACCTGACGGTGGGCGCCCTGGCCGGCTGCGTCGCCGCGATCGCCGTGGGCGGGAGCGGCGGCACGGTGCTGGCGGCGGCCTGGGCGGCCGGCCGCCCGGTCATCGCCGACCGTGCCTGCGCCGCGCATGCCGAGCTGGTGCGGGACGGCGTCGACGGCTTCCTGGCGGACACCGTGGAGGAGCTGGCCGACCGCATGGCCCGGCTGGCCGGCGACGCCGCGCTCGCCGCGCGGATGGGGGCCGCGGGGCGGGACGCGGCGTTCCGCGATCTCGGCTGGCCCGCCATCGCCGCGCGGTTCCACGCCGCCCTGGCGCGGGCGGCCCGTCAGCCGGACTCCGGCCGCAGCCGGGCCGCGTACTCCGCCCCGACCACGGCCGGGGCGTAGGCCGCGGCCGTCAGCGCCCGCCCCTGCCCGGCCAGCCGGCGACGCAGCGGTTCGTCGTCCGCCAGCCGGCGCATCCACCAGGCGGCGTGCGCCCCGTCCGGCTCGGCCCAGCGCTGGCCGTCGCCGAACGGGTAGTCGCCGGGCGCCAGCGGGAGCAGCCGGTGGTCGACCAGCGCGGCACTCCCCGGCGTGGTGAAGTCCATGTTGCCGGAATGGCCGGTGACGATCACCGGCTTGCCGAGCATCATCGCCTCGGCGATGCCGCGGCCGAATCCCTCGGCCCGGTGCAGCGACACGAAGCAGTCGCACGCGCGGTAGAGGTCGAGCACGGCGCCGCGATCCAGGGTGCGGGCGACGACGGCGATGCGGCGGTCGGCCCGGGCGTCCTCCAGCAGCGCCTGCCACGACGGGTCGCCGGGCACCGCCCGCATCGCCTTGACCACCAGCCCGACGGGCTCGTCGCCGCGCGGGAACGCCGTGCGGAACGCCCGCACGCAGGCCGCCGGGTTCTTCCGGGCGAGGCTGGACAGCGCGTCGAAGGCGAACACGAAGAGGAAGCGGTCGGCCGGCAGGCCGAAGTCGCCGCGGCCGAGCCCCGCCGTCGCCTCGACCGTCACCGCCATCGGCATGTGCCGCACCGGCCGCGGGCTGCTGCCGACGTAGGCTTGGTAGGTGTAGCGGCTCGACGCCCACACCTCGTCGACGAGGTCGTAGGCATGGCGCCACGCCGCCGGCCAGTCCGGCAGCTCCCACGGCCAGAAGCCGATGGTGCGGCGGCCGTCGAACAGCGCCGCCCCCTCGACGGCGGCGAGCCGCGCCGTCTCGATCCCGGTGGTGCAGAACAGGTTGACGGCGTACGGCAGCCGGTCGGACAGCAGGGCGGCGATGCTGTCGTCGCCCTGGCACACCTCGCGCCCGGGCTCGACGTTGTAGACGCTGAAGGGCAGGCCCGCCGCCCGCATGGCCCGCGCCGCCATGCGCACGTCCTCGCCGATGCCGAGCTGGCCGCGGGCGTAGCCGATCAGGTTCACACCGAAGGGCAGTGCGGTGCTCCGGCCGCCGGTCGCCGGCGCGCGCGCGCCCTTCGGGTCGTCCGGCGCCGGCCGTTCGGTCAGCTCGGCCAGCCGGGCCAGGATCGCGAAGCGCTCCCGGCCCTCGCCGCGCGCCCACAGCGCCAGCCCGGGGTCGCCGGGCTCGGCGAAGCGCTGCCGCAGCGCCGCGTCCGCCGACCACAGCACCAGGAGGATGCGGGACACCGGCAGGCCTCCGGCCGGCGCCGCCAGCAGGAACCGCGCGTACGCCTCGTCGACCAGCCCGGCCAGGCCCAGCTCGGCGAGGCCGTGCACCACGAACCAGGCGACGAACGCCGCGCGTCCCCCCGCCTGGTCCAGCGCGAATGCGGCGCGCACGTCGGACCGGCGGCGCCACGCCATCATCATCAGGCGGCTGACGGGGACGACGGTGTCGCCGGGCAGCCGGTCGTCCGGCTCGTGCAGGGCGCGCTTCTGGGCGTCGGTGACGTGGCGGGCGAAGCCGAGCTCGCGCACGCCGTGGGTGAAGAACCAGTCGACGAACGCCTGCTGCCCGTCGGCGTCGCGCAGGTCGAAGGCGGTCTGCAGGTCGGGGCGGCAGGTCCGGACCAGCCGCAGGAAACGGGTCAGCGGCGGTTGCACCGCCGGCAGGGCCTCCGCCGCCGGCTGCGCCACGAGATCGCGGCAGGCGGCCAGGGCCACCGTCTCCAGCACCGGCGATTCCCGCGCCCCGCCGACCAGCAGCCACCAGGCGAAGCCCCGCTGCCCCTCGGCCGTTCCGAGGTCGAAGTGCGGGTGGAGGTCGGGGCGCAGCGACCACACCAGCCGCATCGCCCGCGTCAGGACCGGCTCCACGCCGGCGACCGCCTCGGCCGCGGGCTGCGTCAGCATCGCCGGGGAGAGGCTGCCGCCGGCCTCGGCCAGCGCCCGGTACTCGCGGGCGCCGTTCAGCAGCAGCCAGCCCTCGAAGCGCTCGCGGTCGCCGCCGGCCAGGGCGCGCAGGTCGTCGCGCAGAAGCCAGATGGTCTCCGTGATGCCGTCCAGCGACAGGGCCCCGGGCCGGCCGTCGGCCGCCGCATCCGATCCGTCCACCACGCCGCTCCCCCGCCAGCCGTCCGCCGCCCCGGCGCGGCCGGCTTCTTTTTAGATCGGCGCCGCGGCGGCCGGAAGGCCGATCGTCGCGCCGCCGGAAAAAGCGCGCCAGCTTTCCCCGCCGCCGCCGTGGAAGGGATGTCCGGGGTCGGGCGCCGCAGGGAGGCGCCGCCGGCCTGCTGAACGGGGTGCCGCCATGAGCCTGTCCGCCGCCATCGATTCCGCCACCTCCGGCCTGCTGGCCCAGTCCAAGGCGCTGGCCTCCGTCTCCGGCAACGTCGCCAACGCCTCGACCACCGCCTACAAGAGCACCGGGACGTCGTTCGAATCCTATCTCGCCGATGCCGCCTCGGCGACGAGCGGCAAGGGCGGCGTCCTCGCCTACAGCTACCGCAGCATCAGCACCCAGGGCGACATCCAGGCCTCGGACACGACGAGCAATCTGGCGATCAACGGCGACGGCTTCTTCGTCGTCTCCTCGACCGCCGACGGCAGCGACGTCGCCTACACGCGCAACGGCTCCTTCTCCCAGAACGCCGACGGCTATCTCGTCAACGGCGAAGGGTACTATCTGCGCGGCTGGGCCCTCGACGCCGACGGCGACCTGCCGGCCACCGGAACCGGGTCGACGGACAGCCTCACCGCCATCGACCTCTCCGACGTCAAGGGCACCGCCACGGCGACCTCCACCGTGGCGATCGCCGCCAACCTGCCGGCGGACGCCGCCAACGGCCGGAGCGTCACCTCGACCGTCACGCTGTTCGACGAGACGGGGGCCGGCAGCACCATGGAGCTGACCTGGACCAAGGACGGCGACACCACCGTGCTGGAGAACGGCACGGCGAGCTGGGACTACGACCTCGCCGGCACCGCCGCGTCGGTCACCCTGTCGGTGGTCGATTCCTCCGGCAACACGGTCTACTCCACCACCGGCGGCACGGCCGACGGCAGCCACACCTTCCATTGGAACGGCGTCGGCTCCGACGGCACCGCCAGCGGCGAGGGCGTCTACACCCTGAAGGTCACCGCCGTCGATTTCGCCGGCAACGCGGTGGACGCCGACGTGACCGGCGAGAACAGCTGGACGCTCACCGCCTCGGACCCCACCGGCGATTCCGGCACCGCCGGCACCGTGGCCGGCTTTCCGATCACCGTCACCTTCGCCGGCGACGGCACCCTCGCCGCGCCGGGCGGCGACACGACGTTCACGGTCTCCGGCTGGACGTCGGGCGCCGCCGACTCCACCATCGCCCTCGACCTCGGCGGCGTCGGCGGCAGCGACGGGCTGACCCAGTACGCCACCGGCGACGCCGACCCCGGCATCGAGGTCGAGAGCGTGGAGCAGGACGGCCACGCCGCCGGAACCCTGACCGGCACGACCATCGGCGCGGACGGCGTCGTCACCGCCACCTTCAGCACCGGCGAGACCCGCGCCATCTACCAGGTGCCGCTGGCCACCTTCGCCAACGCCGACGGGCTCGACAGCCTGTCCGGCAGCGTCTTCGCCGAGTCGGCCGCGTCCGGCGAGTACGAGCTGCAGGCCGCCGGCGCCGACGGCGCCGGCGGCATCGTCCCCAGCGCCCTGGAAAGCTCCAGCGTCGAGCTGAGCGACGAGTTCAGCCGCATGATCGTGGCGCAGCAGGCCTATTCGGCGGCGTCCAAGATCGTCACCGCCTCCGACGAGATGCTGCAGACCGGAATCGGGCTGCTCGGCTGACGGGGCGGGCCGCCAGCGCCGTCTCAGGGAACGAGCACGGCGGCGCCGGTGATCGTGCCGGCCCGCAGCGCGTCCACCGCGGCGTTGGCCTGCTCCAGGGGGAAGCGGGTGATCCGGGTGCGCACGGGAACGCGCGGCGCCAGCGCCAGGAACTCCTCGCCGTCGCGCCGCGTCAGGTTGGCGACCGAGCGCACCGTCCGTTCGCCCCACAGGATCGCGTAGGGAAAGGCGGGGATGTCGCTCATGTGGATGCCGGCGCACACCACGGTCCCGCCCTTGGCCACCGCGCGCAGCGCCGCCGGCACCAGGGCGCCGACCGGGGCGAAGATGATGGCGGCGTCGAGCGGTTCCGGCGGCGGCCGGTCGGAACCGCCGGCCCATGCGACGCCCAGCGCGGTGGCGAGATCCCGCGCGTCGCGGTCGCCCGGGCGCGTGAAGGCGAACACCCGCCGTCCCTGGTGGCGCGCCACCTGGGCGATGATGTGCGCCGCCGCGCCGAAGCCGTAGAGGCCGAGGCGCTCGGCCTCGCCGGCCATGCGCAGGGCGCGGTAGCCGATCAGCCCGGCGCACAGCAGCGGCGCCGCCTCGGCGTCGCCGAGGCCGGGCGGCAGGGCGAAGCAGTAGCGGGCGTCGGCGACCGTCCGCTCGGCGTAGCCGCCCGGCACCTGATAGCCGGTGTAGCGCGCCCGGTCGCACAGGTTCTCGCGGCCGCCGCGGCAGTGGGCGCAGGTGCCGCAGCTTCCCGCCAGCCACGGCACGCCGACCCGGTCGCCCACGGCGAAACGGTCGACCGCCGAGCCGCGGGCGAGCACCGTGCCGACGATCTCGTGGCCGGGGATCAGCGGCAGGACGGGGTCGGGCAGCTCGCCGTCGATCACGTGCAGGTCGGTCCGGCACACCCCGCAGGCGTGGACCGCCAGCAGGATCTCCTCGGGCCCCGGCACCGGGTCGGGAAGGTCGGCGGCGGCCAGGCCGCCGTGCGGTTCCCGCAGCACCATCGCTTTCATGATCGGCCCTCCGGCGTGCCGCCCGCGCGGGCGGCGTCACGGCATCCGCGACTCCAGCACCAGCGTCTCGCCGTCGACGGCGAAGGTGCCGAAGCCGCGGTGGTGGATGGTCCGCGGCGTGTCCTGCGCCGGATCGCGCCACGCCTTCACCACCTCGAGGACGAACAGGTCGTAGCGGTTCACCAGGCGGGTGTCGACCACGCGGCATTCCAGGTTGGCGAAGCATTCGGCGATCAAGGGCGGCGCCACCTCCCGCGCCGGCCGGGGCGTCAGGCCGAACGCGGCGAACTTGTCGACCTCGCGGCCCGAGCAGTTGCCGACCTTCACCACCGTCCCGGCGAGCTCCACCGGGGGGACGGCGATGACGCATTCGCGGGTGCGGCGCAGGGCGGCGTGGCTGAAGTCGGCGCGGCTGACGACGCAGGCCACCAGCGGCGGCACGAACTCCACCATCATGTGCCAGGACAGGGTCATGACGTTGGCGCGCCCGCGCTGCGCCGTGGTCAGCAGGACGACGGGGCCGGGCTCCAGCACCCGGTAGACATCGGGAAGCGGCAGGTCCTTCATGGTCGGTCTCCGTCATGGCCGCGGCCGTGGCCGCGCTCGTCGCGGGCGAAGGCGCGCGCCGCCTCGGCCAGGCGGAGCAGGCGGTCCTCGACCCGCCGGTTGAGGGTGCCCGGCGGGAAATGCCCGGTGGCGTCGCGCGCCCCCGCCGGCACGCCGGTCAGCCGTTCGATCCCCTCGTCCACGGTCGCCATCGCCCAGACGTGGAAGCGCCCCTTGGCGCAGGCGGCGACCACGTCGGGGCGCAGCATCAGGTGCTGGACGTTGGCGGACGGGATCAGCACGCCCTGGCCGCCGGTCAGGCCGCCCTGCCGGCAGGCGTCGAAGAAGCCCTCGACCTTCTCGTTGACGCCGCCGATCGGCTGGACGCGGCCGTGCTGGTCGATCGACCCGGTGACCGCCACCGACTGGCGCAGCGGCACGTCGGCGAGCGACGAGAGCAGCGCGAACAGCTCCGCCGCCGCCGCACTGTCGCCGTCGACGCCGCCGTAGGACTGCTCGAACACCAGGCTGGCGTGCAGGGTCAGCGGCCGGTCCGCGGCGTAGCGCGCGCCGAGGAACCCCTGCAGGATCAGCATGCCCTTGGAATGGATGGGGCCGCCCAGGTCGACCTCGCGCTCGATGTCGACGACCTCGCCCCGCCCCAGCCGCGTGCGGGCGGTGATGCGGCTGGGAAAGCCGAAGGAGAAGCCGCCCAGCCGCACCACCGCCAGTCCGTTGACCTGCCCCACCGCGGCGCCGTCGGTGGCGACCAGCAGGGTGCCGCGCCGGATGTCCTCGAGGACGCGCTCGCGCACCCGGTCGGCGCGGTGGATCTGGGCGTCGAGCGCCTGCTGCACGTCGGCGGCGCCGATCACCCCGCGCCCCTGCTGCGCCGCCCAATAGTCGGCCTCGTGCAGCAGGTCGGCCAGGGTGCGGTGGTGCAGCGACAGCTTGTGGGCGTCGTCGGCGGCGCGGGCGGCGTGGTCGATCACCCGCGCCACCGCCTCCCGGTCGAGCGCCCGCACCCCTTCGCGCCGCTGCAGCGAGGCGATCAGGCGGGCGAACAGCGCGGTGTTGGCGTCGCTGCGGTCGAGGTCGCCGGCGAAATCGGCCGGCACCTTGAACAGCTCCGGGAAGTCCGGGTCGTAGGCGCTGAGCAGGTAGTAGAGCAGCGCGTCGCCGAGCAGCACCACCTTGACGTCGAGCGGCACCGGTTCCGGCTCCAGCGACACGGTGCTGACGAGGCTGAGCATCTGCTCGACCGACTCCATGCGGATCTGGCGGGCGCGCAGCGTCCGCTTCAGCCCCTCCCAGGCGAACGGCTGCAGCAGCACCTTGCGGGCGTCGAGGACGAGATAGCCGCCGTTGGCGCGGTGCAGGGCGCCCGCCTTGATCAGCGTGAAGTCGGTGACCAGCGCGCCCAGGCGGGGAATGTGCTCGATGCGGCCGGCCAGGTTGGCGTGGCTCGGGAAGTCCTCGTGCACCACCGGCGCGCCGGTGGCGGCGCCGTGGTCGACCAGGACGTTGACGCGGTAGCGGCGCAGCGCGCCGTCGTCGCCGCGGGCGTCGGCGAGCGGCGACTCGCCGTCGCCCTGACCGCGCTGGAAGAGCTGGGCGTTCTCCACCACGTCGTCGCGCACCGCGTCGAGATAGGCGGCCACCGCCGCGAGGTCGGGGTAGGCGTCGCGCACGCCGGCGATGAGGTGGTCGACGACCTGAGTGATCATCTCCCGCACCAGCGCCCGCACCTCGGCCCGCCGCTTCTGCTCGAGCGCCGGCATCTGCCGCAGCACGCCGGCCAGACGCTCCTGGAAGGCTTCCAGCAGGTGTTGGATGCGCGTCCGCTCCGCCTCGGGCAGCGCTTCGAAGGCGTCGGGGCGGATCGGCTCGCCGTCGCGCACGGGCACGATGGAGAAGCCGACGGGCGTGCGCACCACCGCCACGCCCTGCTTCGTCGCCTCGCCCTGCAGCTCCTCGAACAGCGCCTCCTGGCGCTGCTTGAGGGCCTCGGCGATGGCGTCGTGGCGGCTGCGGAACGCGTCGCCCTCCAGGGCGGAGGGGATGGCGGCGCGCAGCTCCTCGACCAGGTGCTCCATGTCACGGCGCAGCCGCACCCCGGTGCCGGGCGGCAGGCGCAGGGCGCGCGGCAGGTGCGGCTCGGCGAAGTTGTGGACGTAGCACCAGTCCGGCGGCACCGCCTCGCCGGCGGCCTGGGCCCGCAGGAAGTCGTCGATCACCGCCTTCTTGCCGACGCCGGGCGGGCCGAGGGCGAAGATGTGGAAGGAGCCGTTGCGCACCCCCACTCCGAAGCGCAGGGCCGTCACCGCCCGCTCCTGCCCCAGGGTGGCGGGCAGGTCGTCCAGCTCGTCGGTGGTGGCAAACGCCAGGGCGGCGGTGTCGCACCGGCGGGCGAGGGCGTCGATCGGCAGCGCGGCTGCGGCGGTGGTGCGGCTCGTCATCGACGGCCCCCTTGCCCCGCCGCGGCAGCGGGACCGCGCCGCGGACGGGGGCGTGTACGGATGGTCATGACGCCGCCGCCCGGCGGCGGCGTCGCTGGGACGGGGCGGGCCGCCGCGGTCTCCTCAACCGACGAACCAGGGCCGCATGAGGGTGAGGTGGTCGACGACGCGGACGACCCCGGGCACCTCCTCGACGGCGATCTTGAGGGCGTGGCGCTCCGCGTCGGAATCGCTCATGCCCCAGAGGTGCGCGACGCCGTCGGAGACGACGACGTTCACGTACGCCGTGTCGACGCATTGCAGGCGCCCCAGCGCCTCCATGACCGCCTCGCGCAACGCCTGGTCGCCGACCGACACCGCCGGCCGCCCGTCGGGCTTGCCGACGGCGAGGATGCGCAGGAGGTCGGCGCGCGACACGATGCCGGCCAGCCGGCCGTCGCGCAGCACCGGCACACGGCGGATCTTCCCGTCCTCAAGGATGCGGCTGACCTCCTCGACCGGCGTGTCCTCGTCGACGCAGGTGACGCCGGCGGTCATCACGTCGCCGGCGCGCGTCCCGTGCACCCGCACGAACTCGTTGGGATCGCCCGCCAGGGATTCGAACAGGCCGAGCCACCAGGCATGCCGCCGCGGGCTGCGGGCGGCCAGGCGATGGAGCAGGTCGTTCTCGGTGATCATGCCGACCACCCGCCCGGCGGCGTCGACGACGGGAACGCCGGTGATGTGCTTGTCCAGGAGCAGTGCCGCGACTTCGCGCACGGGTGTGTCGGGCCGTACCGTCGCCACGAGCGTGGTCATGATCTCGCCGGCGCGCATGGGCGTCCTCCCTTGCCGGACCGCCGCCGACCGCCGCCGCCGGATGGCGGGCGGCGGTCGGCCGGCGCATGGCATCAGGATGGGACGGCGGCGGCGGCGGCTCCTTAACCTGGATCAAGAGGGCAACCTGGATCAAGCGGGCCGGGCGGCGGCCGGGCGCTTGTATGACTTCCACTCATCGGGCGACCTCCTGATAGGATGGTTGGCCTGAAGGCCGGGAGAGGGTCGCCGCGTTC